>CAIUTH010000023.1 GCA_903902075.1 uncultured Alphaproteobacteria bacterium | reverse complement strand
TACCTGCGCGCCCGCGGCATTCCCGAAGCGGAAGCCCGTGGCCTTTTGCTGCAGGCTTTCCTGGAAGATGCGGTGGCGGAAATTGTCAACACCGACCAGCGTGAGCTGGTGCGCACCGAACTGCTGACAGCTTTAAAGAGGGTTGCATGAACGCGCCCCAGACAATCGCCGCTTCGTTCGATGCCGAAAAGGCCCGTGCCGATTTCGAAATCCTGTCGCGCACGGTTTATGGCAAGCCGCTGGTCTATCTGGACAGCGGCGCCAGCGCCCAGAAGCCGCGCGTGGTGCTGGACACGATGCGCGACTTCGCCCAGAGCGAATATGCCAATGTCCATCGCGGCGTGCATTTCCTGTCGGCAGCGGCCACCGACCGCTATGAAGCGGCCCGCCGCACGGTACAGGTATTCCTGAATGCCGCCCGCGAGGACGAGATCATCTTCACCAAGGGCGGCACCGAAGCGATCAACCTGGTGTCCTATTCGTATCTGGCGCCCCTGATACAGCCGGGCGACGAGATCGTGCTGACGGTGATGGAGCATCATTCCAACATCGTGCCCTGGCACTTCCTGCGCGAACGCGCCGGCGCGGTGCTGAAATGGGTCGATGTGCGCGACGATGGCAGCCTGGATATCGAGGCACTGGATGCCGCCATAACCTCCAGGACCAAACTGGTCGCCGTTACCCACATGTCCAATGTGCTGGGCACCGTCACGCCACTGAAAGATATCATTACCCGCGCCCATGCCAAGGGTGTGCCGGTGCTGGCCGATGGCTGCCAAGGCGCGGTGCATGAAAAGGTGGATGTGCAGGCGCTGGACGTGGATTTCTACGTCGTCACCGGCCACAAGCTGTACGGCCCGACCGGCATCGGCGCCCTGTATGCCAAACGCCAGCACCTGAAAGGCATGCGCCCCTTCAATGGCGGCGGCGAGATGATCCGCGAAGTGATGAAGGATCGCATCACCTATGCGGACGCGCCGGCACGCTTCGAAGCCGGCACCCCGCCGATCATCGAGACGGTGGGCCTTGCCACGGCGCTGGATTACCTGTCGGGCTTCGACCGCGCCGCGGTTGCCGCCTATGAACATGATCTTCTGACCTATGCCCGTGAGCAGCTGCGCCAGTTCAACTGGCTGCGGGTGATCGGCGATGCGCCGGGCAAGGGCGCCATCATCTCATTCGAAGCCGATGGCATGCACGCCCATGACCTGGCCACCATCCTGGACCGCGAAGGCGTGGCAGTGCGCGCCGGCCATCACTGCGCCCAGGTGCTGATGGAACGCTTCAACGTGGCTTCAACCAGCCGGGCCAGCTTTGCCCTCTACAATACCCGCGCCGATGTCGACGCGCTGGTGGCAGGCTTGTCCAAGGCGCGCGGGATACTTACGTGATGGTTCTGCAATGACCGACAGTGCTCTCCGCGAACTGTACCAGGAAGTGATCCTCGATCACTCGCGCCACCCGCGCCATTACGGCACGCTGGATCATGCCAGCCACAAGGCCGAAGGCTATAATCCTTTGTGCGGCGACAAGGTGACGGTGTACCTGAAGCTGGATGCGGATGGCCGTGTCGGCGACATCGCCTTTGAAGGCAAGGGCTGCGCCATCAGCCAGGCCAGCGCCTCGATGATGACCGACATGCTCAAGGGCCGCACCGGCGAAGAGGCGGAAAAGCTGATGCAGGGCTTCCTGCACCTGGTGAAGGGCGAAGACGCCAGCGACCTGCCGGAAGACGACCGCGAGCGGCTGGAAGTGATGGGCGGCATCAGCGAATTTCCCATGCGGGTGAAATGCGCCACCCTGGCCTGGCATACCTATAAAAACGCCGTAGAGGAGGGCGCGACATGAGCGATCCTGCCGCCCAATCCGCGCTCAGCAAACAGGAACTGGACGAGTTCACCACCAAGCTGGTGACGGCGCTGAAGACCGTGTTCGACCCGGAGATCCCGGTTGATATCTATGAACTCGGTCTTATCTATAAGGTCGATGTCGCGGACAACAAGGACGTCACGGTGGACATGACCTTGACGGCACCCAATTGCCCCGTGGCCGGCGAAATGCCGATGAACGTCAAGGCGGCGCTGGAACTGGTCGATGGCATCGGCGAGGTGACGGTCAACATGACCTTCGATCCACCATGGACGCCCGAACGCATGAGCGAAGAAGCCAAGCTCGAACTGAACATGTTCTGATGGAAACCCCCGTGAACACATCGGCCGCCAAGCTGCACCGCGAGCGTCCCAAGCCGGTCAAGCTGACCGAGGCTGCTGCTGCGCGCCTGCAGGAAATCATGGCCGGTGCCGACGGCAAGTATCTAGGCCTGCGGGTGGGCGTCACCAATGGCGGCTGCGCCGGCATGAGCTACACCATGGCCTATGCCGAGGACACCAAGCCGTTTGAAGAAGTGATGGAAGACAAGGGCGTGAAGATCTTCATCGATCCCAAGGCCATCCTGTTCCTGATCGGCACCGAACTGGACTTTGTGCAGGAAAAGCTGGGCGCGCGCTTCATTTTCAAAAATCCCAACCAGACCAGCGCCTGCGGCTGCGGCGAGTCGGTTCAGATCACCCCGGCAAAGGAAGCCTAAGCCGCTTCTACCCGCTGATCAGGATTGATCGCCAGCCACGCCAGCGCCGCAACCCCGTAGATGCCAGCCAGCACCAGCAGCGGCAGGTTCCAGTCGTTGGTCGCATCCACGATGTAAGCCAGCACGATGGGGCTCAATATCCCGCCGACCTGGCCGATGGTGTTCATGGTGCCGGCGGTGACGCCGGCATGCCGGCCGCCGACATCCACCGCGGTCGCCCAAGCGGGCGCCAGGGTCAGCATCGAGCACGCACCGCCGATGGCGATTAACAATCCGGCGGCAAAACCGCTGGGCAGTTGGGTGGCCAGGAAGATCGAACCCGCTGCCAGCACGTAGCCTCCGGTGCCGAACGCCCGGCGCGCGGCGCGCAGGCCGATGCGGCGGGCCAGCTTGTCTGAACCTTCGCCGCCGGTCAGGTCGGCAACAAAGCTCAGCATCAGCGGCAGGCCGGAGAAGATCGCCAGTTCCGCGCCTTTCATGCCGCGCGCCTGCGCCAGATAAGTCGGCAGCCAGGTGATGAAGAAATAAAAGCCATAGGAATTGGCAAAGGCCTGGATGCAGAGCGGCGCCACGGTCGGCGTCCGGAACACCCGGGTCCAGCTGCCGGTCTCCTGCGCCGCCCCAGCCAGCCCGCGCGTCGCCTCGATATGATCGCGTTCCTCCGCCGACACTGAAGGATGGTCGCGCGGCTCGTCGCGGAACCAGATATGCCAGCACACCGCCCACAGCGCGCCGATGGTGCCGAACACGATGAAGATCATGCGCCATTGCAGCCAGCCGGCCATGGCCATGACCACCAGCGGCGTCACCCCGCCCGACAGATGCGCGCCGGCAAAGAATATGCCCTGGATGCGGCCGCGTTGCGCCAGCGGGATCCAGCGGGAATAGACCCGCGCCACGCTCGGCCAGGCGCCGGCCTCGCCGATGCCGAACAGAAAGCGGATCACGGCCATGGAGACGAAATTCCACGCCAGCGCCGTCGCCATGGTGAAGGCCGACCAGACCAGCACCACCCAGGTCAGCACCTTGCGGGCGCCGTCCCGGTCGGCCCAGCGGGCCAGGGGCACGCCAAAGGCGGCATAGGCCACGGCAAAGGCGCTGAAGATGTAGCCCATCTGTACCCGCGACAGGTCCAGGTCGGCGCTGATCCTGGTCTGCAGTACGCCGATGCACACCCGGTCCAGGTAGGTGACAGCGGCCAGCGCCATGGTGAAGGCGACGACGCGATTGCGAATGGCCATGTTTCCTGCCCCCAATTGCGGGCTCTGGCGCCCACGCGTTTTGACCAGCTTAAGGCCTGTACGGACCTGCGCAAGCGGCCGGGATTCCGCAGGTGCGAGGGCCCACTCCAGAATCTTTCGGGCATGGTATGTCGGAACAGGCCCGCTCCACCCGTCTTACAAATGTAGCGACACCATAAGAGGACGATCATGACCGCCCCCAACAGCGTCAAATTCCACCGCGTACTGAGAGCCAGGCCGGAGAAGGTCTATCGCGCGTTCCTGGATGCGCAGGCCCTTGCCAAATGGCTGCCGCCTTACGGATTCACCTGCAAGGTCGATCACCTGGATGCGAAAGTCGGCGGTACCTTCCGCATGTCCTTCACCAATTTCTCGACCGGCAGCAGCCATGCTTTCGGCGGGGAATATCTGGAGCTGATTCCGAACGAGCGCATCCGCTACACCGAACGTTTCGACGACCCCAATCTGCCCGGCGTCATGAACGTGACGGTGCAGCTGAAGGCCGTTTCGGTGGGCACCGAAATCCATATCGAGCAGGCGAACATCCCCGCGGCGATCCCGGTGGAAGCCTGTTACCTGGGCTGGCAGCAGTCGCTGATGCAGCTTGCCAAGGTGGTCGAGCCGGATATCCCCGGCTAGGCGGCGCTGGTTTCCAGCGCTGCCATGCGCGCATCGTTCTGGTGGATCACCAGGTTGCGCCCCGAATGCTTGGCGCCATACAGGCAGGCATCCGCGCGGCGCAGGACGGTTTCTGAGCTTTCACCGGCGCTGAACTTGGCCACCCCGATGGAGATGGTGATGGTGCCCAGGACATCGCCGGTGGACTTCTTGACCAGCTTCTTGGTTTCCACGGTGATGCGGATCTGGTTGGCCAGCATGGAGGCGGCTTCCAGCGGCGTCCCGCGCAGCAGCACGGCGAATTCCTCGCCGCCATAGCGCGCCGCGGTGTCGCGGCCCTTGACGTTCTCCGACAGGCACGACGCCACCAGGCGCAACACTTGGTCGCCGGTCTGGTGACCCCAGCTGTCGTTGAATTTCTTGAAATGGTCGATGTCGCACATCAGCAGGCAGACATCCTCGCCGCCCTCGGCGGCCTTGCGGCCCGCTTCCATCGCATCGTCGAACGCCTTGCGGTTGGCGATGTGGGTGAGGGGGTCGGTCATGCTTTCCTTGTGCACATCGTCCAGCTTGCCGCGCAATTCGTTGACCTGCTGCGAGGATGCCTGCAATTCGCCTTCCAGGCTCTTGGTGCGTTCTTCCATGGCGCGGGTGGCTGCGATCAGGCCTTCCACCAGCTTGCGCATATCGGCGGGATTGCGGTCGCCGCCCAATTCGCCCGTGGCGGCCGACAGCGTGTCCTTGTAGTCGGCGGTTTGCCGCGCCGAGCTTTCCAGCTTGCCCAGCACGTCGTTGATCAGGGCGCTCATGTTGCCGCCCAGCGATTCCATCGCCACGGCGGCGCGCGCGCTCGACAGGCAGCGCAGGCGCAGGTCGGCCAGCAATTCGGGGGTGAAGGGTTGCTTGGCGTTGATGATCGCGCCCATCACCTGGCTGGCGGGGGGATTTTCGCCGGAGGCATAGGCATAGAAGAGTTCGAAATTGTCGGGCGTGGCCACGACGCCGGCACCGCCCATCAGGGCGAGCGCCGTCTTGGCAAAAGCCTGTTCCCGATCCTGGTTGAACACCAACAAACCCCCCATAGGCCCGTGGGCCAGACAGGCAGCATTCTGACCATCCGCTATGTAAAAATCGTTAAATGGCGCGGGTTTTCAAGTCTGAAATTTCAGAAAAATCCCGGAATTCCCGGCCTTTGAGGGTTATTCTGGCTGGGGTTCTGATTTCTTGACCGGCACGGGACGGAACAGGAAGGCGGGCAATTCGCTCTTGTCCACCGCCTCGGGGCGGGCGGCCTGTTCGTTGTGCTGGCGCTGGCTGCCGCGGTCGCGCTTTTCATGGCGCGGCTGGTCGTTACGCGGCGGGCGGTTTTCTTGTCGGGGCTTCTGCTCCTGGCGCGGTTGCTCCGGACGCTGCTCCTGACGGGGCTGAGGCTCGCTGCGCGGCTGGTTTTCGCTGCGCGGCTGGCGCTGCTCCTGCAGCGGCGCCGAAGCGGCGGCGGGTGCCGTGCCGGCCTCGACGGGATCCATGCTGGCAACCTGGTCGTGGAACTTGCCGCCCGGGGGACGGCGATCACGCTGCTTGCCGTCACGGCCGCCGCGGCCACGGTCGCCGCCCTTGCCGCCGCGTCCGCCACGATCCTTGTCGCGATGGGGGCGAGATTCTTCGCGCACCTCGATGTCCATCATCTCGCGGCGATCCAGCTTCTGGCCGGTGATCTTCTCGATGGCGTCGATGTACTTGTCGTCGCGGTGTGAGGCCAGCATGTAGGCGTTGCCGCTGCGCCCGGCGCGGCCGGTGCGGCCGATGCGGTGGACATAGTCATCGGCATGGATCGGCACGTCGAAATTGAAGACATGGCTGACGCTGGGCACGTCCAGGCCGCGCGCGGCCACGTCGGAGGCCACCAGGATCTTCAGCTCGCCGGCGCGGAACTTGTCCAGCGTCTTGGTGCGCAGGGACTGGTCCAGGTCGCCATGGATCGGGGCGGCATCGAAACCGTGCTTGACCAGGCTCTTGGCCACCACGTCCACATCGCGCTTGCGGTTGCAGAAGATGATGGCGTTGTTCAGCGTGGGCTCGGCTTCGCGGATCAGGCGGCGCAGGGCCTCGCGCTTGGCCCAGTCATTGGCGGGAATGATCACCAGCTGCTGGGTGAGGTTGGTGGCGGTGGTGGCGGGGCGCGAGACTTCGATGCGCACCGGATTGTGCAGGAACTGGTCGGTCAGGCGCTGGATCTCCGGCGGCATGGTGGCCGAGTAGAATAGCGTCTGGCGGGTGAAGGGCAGCTTCTTGCAGATTTCCTCGACGTCGGGAATGAAGCCCATGTCAAGCATGCGGTCGGCTTCGTCGATCACCAGGATGTTGACCTGGGACAGCAGCAGGCGGCCGCGGTTGAAATGGTCCATCAACCGGCCGGGCGTGGCGATCAGCACGTCGACGCCGCGGTCCAGCTTCTTGATCTGTTCGTCCATCGCCGTGCCGCCGATCAGCAGCGCATGGGTCAGCTTGGAATATTTGGAATAGCGATCGAAGCTTTCCGCCACCTGGTCGGCCAGCTCACGGGTCGGCTCCAGCACTAGGGCGCGGGGCATGCGCGCCTTGGCGCGGCCCTTGGACAGCATCTCGATCATCGGCAGGGTGAAACTGGCGGTCTTGCCGGTTCCGGTCTGGGCGATGCCGATCATGTCGCGCCGCTGCAGCGCATGGGGGATGCCCTGGGCCTGGATCGGCGTGGGGGTGGTGTAACCGCTGTCGGTCACCGCCCGCAGGAGGTCAGGGGACAGGCCCAAGCTGTCAAAGCCCGTGGAAACGGGTTGATCGGCGGGGATCACAATCGAGGAAGTCTCAGAATTTTCAATGACTTCGTCTAATCCGGCTTCCGCGCCGGAGGTCGTCACACTTGTCGTAGCACGCTCCTGAAAAAGGGGCGCGACATGTGGCGCCCAGGCCGCGCGCCCGAATGGCAGCACGACTCTTATCGCAGTGCAAAATAGGGATATTCCCCCAAAATGCAAGTAATCCCTGTATTTACACGTTTCAGGCGAAACCCGGGTGGGAATTGTGGTGCGGATTTGGGGACTTGGCGGGTTGGCCGCCGCCATCTGGCTTTTGTCGGTGTTCGCCCAATCGCGTCCTGACGCACTGGGTCTGGACGCCCCTGCCACGCAATTTTCCGCCGCGCGCGCCGATGCCGTGCTGGGCCGGGTGCTGGGCGATCAGGCGCCGCGTCCGTCGGGCAGCCCTGCCGCCGAAGCGGTGCGCGCGCGCATCCTGAACGAACTGGCGGCGATGGGCGTGCAGGCCCGGACCCAGACTGGCATGAGCTGCCATTCGCAAAAGCGCTGGGACAATATCCCCTGCGGCACCGTCACCAACATCATCGCCGGCGTGTCGCCGGGCCCAAAAAACAATGATGGCAAGAATATCTTGCTGATGGCGCACAGCGACTCCGTCGCCGCCGGCCCGGGCGCGGGCGATGACGGATCGGGTGTCGCTATCCTGCTGGAAGCCATCCGCGCCCTGAAGGCGCGGGGAATTGAAAGCGGGGCTGCGCATTCGGTGATCGCGGTGTTCACCGATGGCGAGGAAGCGGGGATGGTGGGCGCCTCGCTTTATCTGCGCGATCCCGCAGCGCGCGTCAGGATCGGCGCGGTGATCAATGTCGAAGCGCGCGGCAACCAGGGTCCCAGCTACCTGTTCCAGACCAGTGCCGGCAACGGCAAGCTGATCGGACTGTATGCGGCCCGCGTGAAGCAATACGCCACATCTTCGCTCTACAGCGAAATCTACAAGATAATGCCCAATGACACCGACCTGACGCCCATGCTGGCGACGGGCGCACCGGCCTACAATTTCGCCTTCCTCGGCAACGTCGCGCATTATCACACCCCGCTGGACCGGCGCGAGAATATCGATCCGCGCAGCCTGCAGCAGCAGGGTGATGCGGTGCTGGAACTGGCCGAGACACTAGCCCATGCCGATCCGCAAAGCCTGCGAGGCACAGACGCCATCTATCTGGACGTGCTGGGGCGCTGGCTGCCGCGCCTGCCGGTGGGTTGGGGATTGCCGCTATCCATCGCAGCCTTCGCAGTCATTGCACTGGCCGGTTATCTGACGCGGCGCGGACGGCGCACCTTGCCGCCGCCGATCATGCCCGCGTTGCTGTCGCCGGTGCTGCTGGTCGCGGGGTGCGTGGGGCTAGGCTATCTGTTGCATGGCCTGGCGTCGTGGATATCGGGTCATGCCGATCCGTCTTATGCCCATCCCATATGGCTGCGCCTGTCGCTGTCGTTCGGTGTCTTTGCCTTGGCGATCCTGGCGGCGCGGGGCGTGGCGGCCACGGCCTGCTGGTTGTGGTTTGCCGCCTTGGCCATCGCCTGTGCGCTGGTGGTGCCGGGGCTCACGCCATACTTCCTGTTACCGGCGCTGGTGGCCGCGCCGCTGCTGCTGGTGACGGCGCGTGGCGGCCGGGACGTGGCGCTGCTGCTGGCGGCGGTGGTGGCGTTGATCGTGTGGCTGGGCCTGAATGCCAGTGGCGAAGAGACCCTGGGGCTGAAGACGCATGCGATGTTCACCGTCAGCGCGGCGTTCGGCTTGCTGGCATTGCTGCCATTGCTGGGGAAGGCGAAGGGCTGGGGCTGGTCCTTTGCCGCATCGCTGCTGCTGGCGCTGGGCCTGGCGGTGACGGCGGGATTGCAGCCCGCATTCAGCATCGCCGCACCGGAGCGGATGAATATCGTCTATGCCGAAAAGGCGGGGAAAGCCTCCTGGGTCACCAGCCCGGTCAGCCATCTGCCCGACGCCGTGCGTGCGCTCGGGAATTTCTCCGCCACGCCACAAAGCGGCGTCGCCTATGGCTATGCCGCGCCGGCCGGCAGCGCCCGCTTTGCGCCGCCCGCCGCCGCCGTCATGCGCAGCGGCGACGAGGTGACATTGGAACTGAATGCGCCGGGCGATGGCATCGTGCTGGAGGTGCCCGGCAGCGCCAGGCTGCAATCCCTGACCTTGAACGGTGTCACGACCGAGGCTTTCGGCACGCGCACGGCGATTGTCTGCATGACGCCGGATTGCGGCCATGCACGCTTGATCCTGCACCTGGGATCGCCGGAACCTATGAACCTGCTCTTGACGGCGCGCCGCTGGGGACTGCCGCCGGATGGCGCAAGGCTGCAACGCGTCCGCCCGGCCGATGCGGTGCCGTCCCAGAATGGTGATCAGACTTTGCTGGCGACGACGATCGCGGTTCCGGCGCGCTAAACGTCCACGACCTCGGCCGCAAACTCGGCATTCTCTTGAATAAACTGGAAGCGCAGTTCCGGCTTCTTGCCCATCAGCCGCTCGAACATGTTTTCCGTCTCTTTGACATCGTCCTTGGGGATGTGGACCTGCAGCAGGGTGCGATGGCCAGGTCGCATGGTGGTTTCCTTCAATTGCGCCGGCATCATCTCGCCCAGGCCCTTGAAGCGCGACACTTCCACCTTGGCCCCGGCGCGGAATTCCTTCTTCAGGATCCGTTCGCGGTCGGCATCGTCGCGGGCATAGATGGTCTTGCCACCCTGGGTGAGGCGGTAGAGCGGCGGCATCGCGAGATATAATTTCCCGTCCTCAATGAGACCCGGCATCTCGCGATAGAAGAAGGTCAGCAGCAGCGAGGCGATATGGGCGCCGTCCACGTCGGCGTCGGTCATGATGATGATGCGGTCATAGCGCAGGTCACCGGCGCTGTACTTCGATCCGGTGCCGCAGCCCAGAGCCAGCACTAGGTCCGACAATTCCTGGTTCTGCTGCAGCTTGCCGGCGGCGGCGGATGCCACGTTCAAAATCTTGCCGCGCAGGGGCAGGATGGCCTGGGTGGCGCGGTCGCGCGCCTGCTTGGCGCTGCCGCCGGCGCTGTCGCCTTCGACCAGGAATATCTCGGTGCCTTCGGCTGCGCCCTTGGAGCAATCGGCCAGCTTGCCGGGCAGGCGCAGCTTGCGCGTCGCCGACTGGCGCTTGGTTTCCTTTTCCTGCCGCTTCTTGAGCCGGTCCTCGGCGGCGTCGATCACAAAGTCCAGCAGCCTGCCGGCTTCGGCCGGGCTTTCCGCCAGCCAATGATCGAAGTGATCGCGCAGCACATTTTCCACCAGGCGCTGGGCGTCCGGTGACGACAGCTTGTCCTTGGTCTGGCCCTGGAATTCAGGCTCGCGGATGAATACCGACAGCACCGCGCAGGCCGAGTCCATCACATCTTCGGCCGTGATGAGGGATGTCTTGCGATTGCCCGCGCGTTCGCCCTGGGTGCGCAGCGCCTTGGTCAGGGCATTGCGCAGGCCCTGTTCATGGGTGCCGCCCTGGTGGGTGGGAATGGTGTTGCAATAGGAGCGGGTGAAGGGATCGCGCGACGGCGCCCATGTCACCGCCCATTCCACTGCGCCGCGTCCGTCCTTGTTCTCGGTACGACCGGAAAATTCGCGCGGCGTGACGGTGGGGGCCTTGCCGATCTCGCTCCTAAGGAAGTCCAGCAACCCGCCGGGGAACTTCAGCACATCCTCGGCGGGGGTCTCGTCGGTGATCAGCGAAGGATCGCAGGACCAGCGGATTTCCACGCCGCGGAACAGATAGGCCTTGGACTTGGCCATGCGGTGCAAACGGGCGGGCGAGAACTGCAGGTCGCCGAAAATCTTTTCGTCGGGCCTGAAGCTGGTGATGGTGCCGCGCCGGTTGACCGCGCCCAGGTCTTTCAGCTTGCCGATGGCATGGCCGCGCTCGAAGCGCATCTTGTGGGCGTGCTTGTCGCGCGCCACTTCCACTTCCATCCATTCCGAAAGCGCGTTGACCACAGAGGCGCCCACGCCGTGCAGGCCGCCCGACGTGTCATAGGCCTTGCCGTCGAATTTTCCGCCGGCATGCAGCGTGGTCATGATGACTTCCAGCGCCGACTTGTTCTTGAACTTGGGATGCGGGTCCACCGGGATGCCGCGGCCATTGTCGCGCACCACCAGCACATTGCCGGGTTTCAGTTCCAGCTGGATGTTGCTGGCATGGCCGGCCACCGCTTCGTCCATCGAATTGTCGATGATCTCGGCCGCCAGGTGATGCAGCGCGTTGGAGTCGGTGCCGCCGATATACATGCCCGGACGGCGGCGCACGGGTTCCAGACCCTCCAGCACCTCGATGTCCTTGGCGGTGTAGGCCTTGGAGGCACTGGACGAGCTGTCGAAAAGGTCGGGATTCTTCTTGGCCATAACTTCTGTTCTACAGGACAATCTAGGTGAACGGTGCGGTGCACACTGGCGCGATTCGGAGCCTTTGCGACCCTGTTTTACTTTTCCTTAAGCGTGAAAAGCGAGCCAAAAGCTGGGCTCCCGAAAAATAGCCCGACCAAAGGTATTATTAAGAGCCGACGCGCAATAATGGCCTCATAACAAAAGGGTTAGCCGCGTGTCGTTGCTGCGCTTCATCACCGAGGGCCAGGAGAGTGAACCGCGCGTCGTCAAGGCGCAGCTGGCGCTCGCCGCCAGCACCGCGCGCAATACCCGCGTCACCTCGCCGCTTTGGGCGCTGGCTGCCGCCATCCTGTGTTCCACCGGCGTCTTCGGCCATATCAGCTTCGCCAAGACCTTGTTCGTGCCTTTGGCGGTGACCGCCGCGATGGGCGCCGCCGCGTTGATGGCCACCGCCTACGAACATTATAACGACGATGAAGGCGATACCAATTCCTGGCTGCAATGCTTTGTCATGATCCAGGTATTTGGCAGCTTTGCCTGGGGCTTGCTGCCCTGGCTGTGCTGGGAACCGGGCAACGGCCTGAACCACATGTTCCTGGCCGCCTGCGTGATGGCTGTGATCGCCGGCCTGGTGGTGGCGCGCGGCAGCAACATGAAGATGTATCTCGCCAACCTGTTGCCGCTGTCCTTGATGGTGTCCGCGCGTTTCGTTCTCGGGGAGTCTTTCACCGACGTTGTAATGGGCGTTCTGGCGCCCTTCGTGGCTTTCCAGATGTGGCATACCGGCCGGCCCCTGGTGCTGCGGATGGGCGAGGACGCCCGCCTGCGCTTCAAGGTCGAAGACCTGGCGCGCGAGCTGGAAGAGACCCGCGACGAGGCGCTGCGCAAGCGCTTCGAGGCGGAATCCGCCAACGCCTCCAAGACCGCCTTCCTGGCCAATATGAGCCATGAACTGCGCACGCCGCTGAACGCGATCCTGGGCTTTTCGGAAATCATCGCCCAGGAATGTTTCGGCCCGGTCGGTTCGGAGCGTTACCGCGATTATGCCGGCGACATCCATTCCTCGGGCGCCCATCTGCTGTCGCTGATCAACGACCTGCTGGACGTGGCCAAGATCGAGGCCGGGCGCATGGACATCTCGCCCCATCCGCTGGATGCGACCCGCACCTTCGACATCGCCCTGAAGCTGATCGGCACCAAGGCGCGTGAAAAGGACCAGACGCTGGTCATCGCGGTCGACGAAAGCGCGCCGGAACTTTATGCCGACGAGCGAGCGCTCAAGCAGATCCTGATCAATCTGGTGTCCAACGCCGTCAAGTTCACGTCTCTGGGCGGCAAGATCGAAGTGATCGGCGGGCGCGCCGCCAACGGCAATTTCCAGGTTATGGTGCGCGACAACGGCCCGGGCATCCCGCGCGACAAGCTCGACATGATCTTCACGCCCTTCAACCAGGTCGATAACCGCTTCGACCGCCAGGCGGGCGGCACAGGCCT
>CAIUTH010000022.1 GCA_903902075.1 uncultured Alphaproteobacteria bacterium | reverse complement strand
GCTGGTCCGCTTGGCCTTGATTTACGTGGCTCCGGGCGTTCTCGGGATGCCGCTGCGGTAAAGCCGGTCAAAGGCTTATTTTCGCCGGAAAGCCGGGGTTTAACGGTTTCCGGCTTGGGGATCGCAAGGCCTCCGCGCTAGGATGGGCGTCCTTCGGAGAGTGCAATGAAGCGTATTTTCGCCGTCCTGACCCCAATCCTGGCCCTTATTGTGCCGCTGGTATTGCCCGCGGCCGCCCCGGCCCAGCCGGCGCCCACCACCGTCCTGGCGGCGCCCGCGGGCGATACGTTGAGCATCGAGAACAACCAGCGCTACCTGGCCGAGAATGCCAAGCGCAAGGGCGTGATCGTGCGCCCCAGCGGTCTTCAGTTCCGCATCATCCAGAACGGCTATGGCAAGCGGCCCACCTCCACCGACACGGTGAAGGTCTATTACACCGGCACCCTGATCAACCATGTGATCTTCGACGGCACTTCGCCGGGCCTGCCGGCCTCCTTCAAACTCAACAGCGTGATCCCCGGCTGGATCGAGGCGATGCAGCTGATGCGCGAAGGCGATCACTGGCTGCTGACCATTCCGCCCAACTTGGGCTATGGCGTGCGCGGTTCGCCCGACGGCGGCAAGGCCGTTCCGCCCAACCAGGTCCTGATCTTCGACATCAAGCTGCTGGAGACCACGCCCGCGGCCAGGCGTGGCGAGAAGGGCTACATTCCCGATCCATCCGAAAAGGAAGATCAGTAACGCACGTGCGCGGATATCTTTCGCGGCTATGGACGGCGCGGCACCTGGGCGGCGGCAAGATTCGCATCGCGGTGGCGCTTGCGATGGTGGTGGGCGCCAGCGTTCTGTTCTGGACGAGCCGCAGCTATAGCGTGACGGCGCCGGAATGGGACGGGCAGGTGCGCGGCATCGCCTACAGTCCCAGCCATCAATTCAGCATCTGGGATACCAGGAACGTCACGCCGGAGCATATCAGCCGCGATCTGGAGCAGCTGTCGCACATCACCAACCATATCCGCACCTACACGGTAGATGGCGGCATGGACAAGGTGCCGGAGATTGCGCGCCGCTATGGCATGACCGTGTCGCTGGGTATCTGGATCAGCCCGGACATGGAAAAGAACGAGCAGCAGATCCAGCTCGCCATCCGCACCGCACTGGCCAACCGGCGCACGATCGACCGGGTGATCGTGGGCAACGAGACCCAACTGTTCGGCTATGTCTCGCCCGACCAGCTCAATGCCTACATCCTGCGGGTGCGTTCGGCCCTGCCGGCCCGCATCAAGATCACCACCGCCGAACCCTGGTCGACCTGGATGCTGACGCCGGAGGTCGGCAAGTATGTCGATGTGATCTTCGTCCATCTGCTGCCCTATTGGGAGAATGTGGACATCCGCGGCAGCCTGAAATCCACCCAGGGTTTCTACAATCACATCCAGGCGGAGTTTCCGGACAAGCAGATCGTGGTGGGCGAGGCGGGTTGGCCCTCCGAAGGGCGCACTCATGGCCGCGCCGAGGCATCCGCCGCCAATGAAGGCTGGTTCATTCGCGGCTTTGTGCAGTTCGCGCAGGAGAAGGGCTGGGACTATTACCTGCTCGAAGCCTATGACCAGCCCTGGAAGGACGCCAATGAAGGCGTGGCGGGGCGTTACTGGGGCCTGTTCGATGCCACCGGCAATCCCAAATTTCCCTTCACCGGCATGATCCGCAATTTCCCCGAATGGCGCCTGTATGCGCTGATGGCAGCGGTGCTGAGCCTGCTGCTGGGCCTGCTGGTGCTTGGGCGCATGCCGCGCGTGCGCCAGACCGGCTATCTGGTGATGGGCGGCATGATCGTGCTGGTCTCCACCGGCCTTCTGGCGCTGATCGACGCCACCGCCCTGGAATATGTCGCGCCCACCGATATCGGCGCCATGATCGCCATGTCGCCGCTGGTGATCCTGGCCTGCGCCGTGATCCTTACCGAAGGCATCGAGATGGCCGCCAGCCTGTGGCGGGTCGATCGCCGGGTGGTGAAGGTGGGCATCCCCGAGAAAAGCCCGCGCGTCTCCATCCACCTGCCGACCTACAACGAGCCGCCGCAGATGGTGATCGGTACGCTGAATGCGCTGGCGCGGCTGGATTATGACAATTTCGAAGTCATCCTGCTGGACAACAACACCACCGATCCGGAAATCTGGCGGCCCGTGGAAGCCCATTGCCGGACCCTGGGCCCGCGCTTCCGCTTCTTCCATTTCGAGGGCCTGAAAGGCTTCAAGGGCGGGGCGCTGAACCGCGCCCTGGCGCTGACCGATCCGGACGCGAAGTATGTCGCGGTGATCGACAGCGATTACCAGGTGCAGCCCTTCTGGCTGCGCCGTGTCATTCCCTATTTCGCATCCCACGGGGTGGCGCTGGTACAGGGACCGCAGGATTATCGCGATGCCCATGAGAGCCGCTTCAAGGCCATGGCCTATGAGGAGTATCGCGGCTTCTTTCATATCGGGATGGTGGAGCGCAACGAGCACAATGCCATCATCCAGCACGGCACCATGACCATCGTCTCCAAAGACGCGCTAGAGGAAGTGGATGGCTGGAGCGAATGGTGCATCACCGAGGATACCGAGCTGGGGCTCAAGCTGTTCGAAGCCGGCTATGAGGCGGCCTATGTGCCCCAAAGCATGGGCTCGGGCCTGATGCCCGATACGCTGGAAGCCTTCATGACCCAACGCTATCGCTGGGTTTATGGCGCCATGCAGATGCTCAAGCGCCATGCCAGGCCGATCTTTGCCGGCGGCTCGGCATTGTCATGGCCGCAGCGTTATCAGTTTGTCTCTGGCTGGCTGCCCTGGATTTCCGACGGGCTGGGCATGGTCGTGACCCTGATGGCCATCGTCTGGACGTTGCTGATGTGGGTGATGCCCAGCATCATCGACGTTCCGATGCCGGCCCTGTCGGCCGCCGCCATGGCGCTGTTCGCCACCAAGCTGTTCAAGACCCTGCTACTCTATCCGCCCAAGGTGCGGTCCGGTTTCAAGGGCGCGGTCGTCGCGTCGGTGGCGGGCCTGGCGCTCACCCATACGGTGGGCAAGGCGGTGTGGGCGGGGCTGCTGACTTCCAGCAAGCCGTTCCTCCGCACGCCCAAATGCGCCGACTCCGCCAGCTTTACCCAGGTGCTGCGCGTCTGCTGGCAGGAAGCCACGCTCCTGACCTCGCTGACATTGGCGATGATCTCCATGGCCTTTGATCGCGGCTTTCAGGATCCGGCAGTGTCGTTGTGGATGGTGATGCTGGGCGTTCAGGCGCTGCCCTATGCCGCCACCATGGTGACGGCGCGAATCTCCGCCCGTTCCAACCGAACCCCGGGCGCAGTGGCCGAGGGCGCGGGCAGTCTGTCTCAAGCGGCCTAGTAGTTGGGAAAATTTGCCCTATATTGGGGGGCTGTGGTTCCAAAGGTGCCGCCATGATGTCGTTCCTGCTCACCCTGTTCGTGCTGTATTGGCTGCCGACCATCATCGCGGTCGTTCGCCATGCGCCCTCGGCGTTGGGCGTGGCGGCGCTGAACTTCTTTTTCGGCTGGACGGTGATCGGCTGGTTCATGGCGCTTGTCTGGGCGCTTGCCGCCCATTCCGGCCCGCAGGTCATCGTGATCGAGAATGGCCGGGTGGTGCGCTCGTAAGCGCGCCGCGTGACCGCGCATTTTCTGCTCATTCTGGCGACAGGGATCACGCCCCTTGTGGCGGGCCTTTGATTGCTCAAGCCTTCGGCCGGTCGGCCGTGGACGCCCATGGTCATAATGAGGAACAGCCTTCGATTATGGGCGCTGGGGGCGGCTCTACTGCTGTTTCAGCTGGTGCTGCGGCCCGGAATCGCATTCTGAGCCACAAAAGCGCATAATGATTCCCGGCAGCGCCTTTTGGGGCGCGCCTTCATCAATGTGGCGGGTACCTTGGAAGAACGGCCTAGTGTTATCGAAAGAGCGTTTCAGATCGCCAAAAGCGGGGCCGTCAGTACCGTGGCCGAGCTGATCGCAAAACTCACCGCGGAAGGCTATGCCAATGCCGGCCAAATCCTGGGGGGGCGTTCACTCTCCCTCCAGGTGACGCGCATGATCGCGGAAACGCGCACCTCAGCGCACCTCTGACAGGTCAGAGCCGCAGCACCGGCGGAATGACTTTTCCGGGGTTGAGGATATTCTTGGGATCGAACGTGGTCTTCAGGGCGCGCATGGCATCCAGCTCTTCGTGGCTCTTGTAGTGGGGCAGGCTGCCGACCTTCATTACCCCGATGCCATGCTCGGCGCTGATCGAGCCGCCGAATTCCTTGACGATATCGTGCACCGCCTGTTGCACCTCGTCCCATTGGGCGAGGAACCCCGGATCGTTACCCGCACCCGGCGCATTGAAATTGAAATGGATATTGCCATCGCCCAAATGGCCAAAATTCACAGGCCTAGCGCCGAGCACGATGGCGCACACCGCCTGCGTCGCCTTGGCCAAAAATGCCGGGATCGCCGCCACCGGCACGGCGATGTCATGCTTGATGGATGCGCCTTCGCGCTTCTGCGCTTCTGAGATGCTTTCGCGCAGCTTCCACAGCGCCGCCGCCTGGGTGGCGCTGGAGGCCACCACCGCGTCGCTCACAAGCCCGGCGGTGACGGCGGCGGCCAACCCATCCTCGAAACTCGCTTCCAGATTGGCGTGACGCCCGCCGGAGGCCTCGATCAGCACATACCAGGGCGAAGGCGCGTCCAAAGGATCGCGCGTGCCTTCGATATGCCGGGTGACGAATTCCAGCGCGATGCGCGGCATCAGCTCGAACGCCGACAGCATACCGCCCGTCTGGGCCTGCATCGCGCCCAGTAGTTTCACGGCATCGGTGGGTGAGGGGACGGCCGCAAGGGCGGTCACGCTGGAATCGGGCCTGGGAAAAAGCTTCAAGGTCGCGGCGGTGATGACGCCCAATGTGCCTTCGCTGCCGATGAAGACCTGTTTGAGGTCATAGCCGCTATTGTCCTTGGCCAGTGCCCGCAGCATGTCCAGCACCGTGCCGTCCGGCAGCACCACTTCCAGTCCCAGCACCAGGGCGCGGGTCATGCCATAGCGCAGCACATGGGTGCCGCCGGCATTGGTGGCGATATTGCCGCCGATGCTGCAGCTGCCTTCCGAGGCAAGGCTAAGGGGAAACATCAAGTGCCGCTCGGCAGCCTGATGTTGGACCTCGGCCAGCGTGACACCGGCTTCCACCGTCATGGTCATGCCGCTCTCGTCGATGCTGCGAACCTTGTTGAGGCGTCTGGTGGACAGCAGGACTTCGCCGTTGAACGGAATCTGGCCGCCGACCAGCCCGGTGTTGCCGCCTTGCGGCACGACCGCGGTGCCGGTCTCGTGGCAGATGCGCAAGGCTGCGGAGACTTGCGCCGCGCTATCCGGTTTCAGCAGGATGGGGGAATGGCCGTGATACTTGCCGCGCCACTCTTCCAGGTGCGGCGCGATTTCGCTCCTGTCGGTGGAAAGACCCTTCTCGCCGACCGCATCCTTGAGACGGATCAACACCGGCTCTGGCACGCTCATCGCGGCGCAGCCGCGCGCCGTAGCCGGTCGTTGATGGCTTCGCCGATGCCGGTGTCGGGAATGGGCGATACCGCGATATGGGCGGCGCTCTTGTCCAGCTCGCGCAACATGGCGAACAGGTTGGCAGCGGCTTCGCGCAGGTCGCCGCGCGGCGACAGGTTCAGCTTGGCGCCCGGCGCCTCGCCATAGCCCAGCAGCACTTCGCCGGATTCGATTTCACCCGCATTCAGGCGCAACGACGCGCGTGGCGCATAATGGCTGGCTAGCTGGCCCGGCGACTGGATCAGGTTGCCCGGCGCGCCAAGCGGTCCGATCAGGTCTTCGATTTCCTCGCGCGGGATGGCGCCGGGGCGCAGCAGCAGAGGGCGGTCGCCGTCAAACCCGATCACGGTGGATTCAATGCCCAGGGTGGCGCTGCCGGCGTCGAGAACGAAATCCACCTTGTCGCCCAGACTGTCGGCAACATGTTGCGCGGTAGTGGCGGTGACCTGTCCCGAGCGGTTGGCCGACGGTCCCGCCACGGGAACACAGGCGGCTTTCAGGAACGCGATGGCCGCGGGATGCGAGGGCGCGCGCAGCGCCACGCTGTCCAGGCCGGCGCTGACCAGCAGCGACAGCGGCGAGTCCTTGCGGCGCGGCAGTACTAGGGTCAGGGCGCCGGGCCAGAACTTCTGCGCCAGCGCCTGGGCGCGGGGCGAAAGTTCCACATAGCGGCGCGCTTCGTCCAGGTCGGTGACATGCACGATCAGGGGATTGAACAGCGGCCGGCCCTTGGCGGCGAAAATCGCGGCCACCGCTTCGCCATTGGTGGCGTCGGCGCCCAGGCCATAGACGGTCTCGGTGGGGAAGGCGACCAGCGCGCCGGATTTCAGCAGGCGGGCGGCTTCGGCAATCCCCTTGGCGTCAGCGGGGGCGGTACGGGTCTGGAGGGCTATCATGGCGGGCAATTTAGCGCCTTGCGCCCCCATGTCGAGAGCGCGCGTAAAACCGCCTAATTGGGCTTCTTTGTTTCGGCCTGCGTCTGCGCCGGCGGCGTCCAGGGCGCCACGGCGGGCGCGGCCATCGGAACCGGGGCACTGATCTCCGAACCCTGCAGGGCATGGCGCACCCGCTTCTTGAGGTCGGACAGCACGCCGCCGAAATCAAGGTTCTCCAGCCAGACCTGCACTGTCAGGGTGGTAGAGATGGGGCCAAGGGTTTCCACCTCCACGGTCGGCGCCGGGGTTTTCAAAATCCGCCGGTCCAGCGCCAGGCATTCCAGGATGGTCTTCTGTACCGCGTCGATATTCTCGGCCCGGTCGATTTCCACCGTGAAGTGGGTGCGCCGGTTCTTCTCGCGGCTGACATTGACG
>CAIUTH010000021.1 GCA_903902075.1 uncultured Alphaproteobacteria bacterium | reverse complement strand
TCCACGCTGCAGGGCAGGCCGCTGCCGTCCTTCTTTTCCTTCAGATAGTGGTAGGTGCCGATCGGCTTGTCGCTGATCTTGCCGGTAACGCCGGCTTCCTCAAAGGCTTCGCGGGCGGCGCTTTGCGCCGCGGTCAGGTCGGACTCGGGCCAGCCCTTGGGCAGGATCCAGCGCTTGGAATTGAGGGACGTGATCAGCAGGACTTCCAGGACGGGCCGCGCGCGCCAGCACAGGGCCGCCACCTGCTTGCCGTGTTCGCGAAAGAGAGCCTCGCTCTTCAACCGTCCCCGCGTGATTCGTTCACGCCATTGTAGGGTTCATCCGTCTACGGCCCAAATCGGATGCGTTAACGATTGGGGTCAGCCCAGATGAAACGTGGCGGCCAGCAGATAGAACACCGCGCCGATCAGGCCGGCGGCCGGCATGGTCACAATCCAGGCCACGACGATGTCCTTGGCCACGTTCCAGCGAACTGCCGACACGCGGCGGGCCGCGCCAACGCCGACGATGGCGCCGGTAATGGTATGGGTGGTGGAAACCGGTACGCCCAGCCAAGTGGCGCCAAACAGGGTGACGGCGCCCGCGGTCTCGGCGCAGACGCCCTGCATCGGCGTCAGGTGGGTGATGCGCGAACCCATGGTGCGCACAATGCGCCAGCCGCCGAACAATGTGCCCAGCGCCATCGCCGCCTGGCAGGCCAGCACCACCCAGAAGGGGACATGGAATTTGCCGCCTGCCATGCCGTGCGCGAACAGCAGCGCGGCGATGATGCCCATGGTTTTCTGCGCGTCATTGCCGCCATGGCCCAGGCTGTAGGCGCTGGCGGAAATGAACTGCACATGGCGAAAGACCTTGTCCACCCAAATTGGATGCGCCTTGATGAAGCTCCAGGACACGATCAGGATCAGCAGCAGGGCGACGACAAAGCCGGTGGCCGGCGACAGCACGATGGCGGCGGCGGTCTTGCCCAGGCCCGACCAGACCACGGCGTTCCAGCCGCCCTTGCAAAGGCCCGCCCCCACCAGCCCGCCGATCAGCGCGTGGGAGGATGACGAGGGGATGCCCGCCAGCCAGGTCACCACGTTCCACACAATGGCGCCCATCAGCGCCCCGAAGATCACGGCGTCATCGATGATGTGAGGCGAAACGATGCCGGTGCCGATGGTGGCGGCGACATGCAGGCCGAACACCGCAAAGGCGATGAAGTTGAAGAAAGCCGCCCAGGCCACGGCATAGCGCGGCGACAGAACACGGGTGGACACGATGGTGGCGATTGAATTGGCCGCGTCATGCAGCCCGTTCAGAAAGTCGAAGATCAGGGCGATGGCGATCAGGATCGCGATCAAAACCATCAGACTTGCTCGATGACGATGCCGCTGATGCGGTTGGCGACTTCTTCGAAGCGGTCCACCACCTTTTCCAGGTGGTCATAGATCTCGTTGCCGACGATAAAGGACATGGCGTCGCCGCCCTTGTGTTTGAGATACAGCGCTTTGATGCCCTGGTCGTTCAGCTCGTCGGCCTGTTCTTCCAGCCGGGTGATCTCTTCGGCGATGGCATTGATGCGCGCCTGGCTGTCGCGCATGGAGCCCAAGAGGCT
>CAIUTH010000020.1 GCA_903902075.1 uncultured Alphaproteobacteria bacterium | reverse complement strand
CATGGCGACAAGGCCGGACATTCCTGCATCGCGGTGAGCGGTCCTGTGGATGCGGCCGTCACCGTCGAGACCGGCAACCCCGACCGCGTCACGAACATGCGGGCTTTCAGCCTCGCGGCGCTGGAGTTGCTGGCGAAAAGCCTTGCCCGCTGAACAGTGTTTTTATTGAAAGGAGCTGTAATGAGCGATTCCGACAACGATTCCGGGAAAAAAAACGCAGATGATGTCGTCGCCGTTATCGGCCGCGAGATTGCCGCCATGCATGGCGCACTGCTGGCGCTGACTTCCGTGATGGCGCGCCAGGGGGATGCCTCCGTCATCGTGTCGCACCTCTTGACCATACGGGCAAGTGCGGCCAAGGAACCGAACAGCACGCCTTTCACTGACATCATCGACAAGATGATCGACGTCGCCCGCCCGGCGCTGCACTGAGAGCGGCCGGATGCGCGGAAATGCGGTGATATCAATTTTCATGTGAATGCTTTTGTATAAATGGCTTTTTCATGAAATTAATAATAATCACGCAAAAGCCGCCGGACGCCCCGGCGCAGGTTGCTGAACGCCGCGCGGTTTCGGACTAAACTTCAGGCTATCGTGGCGAACGACAGGCTGCGAACCACAAACGAACTGCGACCGCGGCCCTGAAGGGCGCGGGACATGAAGCCCATGGACGACGAACTCGATTTTTCCAGCACCACCCCAAAGCCCATGCCCGCAGCAGCGGCCGCCGCTGTGCCCCGGCCGGTCGCACCGCCGCCGCGCGCGCTCTACAACCCGCAGGTGGCGCTGCAGTTCTTCAAGGGCGGCGGCCAGCTTGAACAGGTGGGCGGCGGCAAGAACTTCTTTGCCGAGAACGACAAATCCAGCGGCCTGTTCTCCAAGGGTGACCGCATGTACCTCCTGCTGGAGGGCGACATCGGCCTGATGTCCAAGGGCCAGTTTGTCGGCAACATCCGCCCCGGCGAGATCTTTGGCGAAATGGCGCTGCTGGCGAAGGCGCCGCGCGCGGCGACCGCCATGGCCAAGGTGGCCTGCAAGGCCATCTCCATGGGCGAGAAGGAATTTAACGCCGCATTGCAGAAGACCCCGGAATTTGCGCTGATGATGATGGCGGTCATGGTGAACCGCCTGCGCCAGAACCTCGCCCGCAAGGGCGGTGCCGCCGCGCCCTCGGGTGTCGTCGAGCGCCAGAGCGTGTTCAACAAAAAGGAACTCGCTGCGCTGGCCGAGGAGATCACACCGGTCACAGCCTCCGAGGGCAAGGTCATCATGAAGGCCGGTGACACCGGCGTCTTCATGTACATCGTGCAGGAGGGCAATGTCGCCATCATCATGCAGGACACGGTGGTGGAGCGCATCGGCGCGGGCGGCGTGTTTGGCGAAATGGCCATGGTGGACAACGCATCGCGTGCGGCGAATGCCGTGGCCCAGAATGCCTGCACGCTGATGATGGTCAAGCGCGACGATTTCCTCGCGCTGGTGAAGGCCAAGCCGGAATTCGGCGCCTCCATCCTGCGCACCATTGCCGAGCGCATCCGCACGCTGACCTGAGCGAAGTTGCCGAAGTCAAATCCGCTGCAACTCAATCTCCACCAAGAGCATTGCCATGGACGCAGCGACCGCAGAGATTCAACGGCTTAACGTCCGCCCTCTGGGTGAACATATCGGCGCGGCCATCGATACGCCCATCGAAGACATCGTCGCCAACCCGGCATTGAGCGCGGCCGTGGTGGAGGCGCTGGACTGCCACCTCATGCTGCACCTGCATGCGCCGGATGTGGCGCCCGAGGTGATGGCGAAGTTCTCTGCGCTGTTCGGTCCGCTCAACGACGGCCCGGGTGTCTGCGCCGGCGGCATCAAGGGCCTGCGCATTGTGGCGAACTACCTGGATGCCGCGGGCAATCCGCTGCCCGGCGGCGCCGACACCTGCTCACAGATCTGGCATGCCGATGGCTCATCCGACATGACGCCGCCGGCGCGTGTCGTGACCTACACGGCGCTCGCTGCACCGTCGCGCCCGACCACGGCCTGGATCAACATGTTCAAGGTGTATGACTCGTTGCCCGCGTCATTGAAGCTGCGCATCGCGGGCCTCTCTGCGATCCACTATGCGCTGAAGGGCGGCGTCGATCCGGCCACGCT
>CAIUTH010000019.1 GCA_903902075.1 uncultured Alphaproteobacteria bacterium | reverse complement strand
TGCGTACCTCCAGCGGAAGAACAAGCTGCGTCACGACATCCTCACGGCGCCACGTGCCTGCCCGAACGCATGGCGCCCAGAAACACGCCGGCATAGGCAATGGCCGACAGGATGGTGAAGCCCGCGCAGATCCAGGCCGCCGCCAGCATGAGGCGCGGCGCATCCTGGTCGAAGGCCAGCAGGATCAGCGCGGCTAGGATATAGAGAATCTGGACCACGGTGGAGAGCTTGCCTAGGAACAGCGGCTGGGCCCTAACCGGCAGGCCCAGCAACTTGATCATCAGCCAGCCTGCGGCGATGGCAAAGTCGCGCGTCACGACCAACACCAGCAGCCAGGGCGGCACCACGCTGACTGCGCAAAGCGCGATCAGGCACAGCAGCATCAGAAGCTTGTCGGCGGCCGGATCCAGCCAGGCGCCGAAGTCCGAGGTCACGCCCCAGCGCCGGGCGATGAACCCGTCCAGCCCGTCGGAGGCGCCCGCCGCGGTGAACACCATCAGTGCGGCGGTGTCGTGGCCGCTATGAATCAACCAAGCCGCCAGGGGCGCGGCCGCCAGCCGCAATGCCGAAAGCAGGTTCGGCACATAGCGGATCATTGCGATTTGGCGAGCATCCATTGCCCGCCGCGGTTGGTCAGGGTCAGCCCCGCAGCACCCACAGCCTCACGCAACTGATCGACGCCGCCCATATAGGCGAGATTGACGCGGGCATAATTGATGTTCATCGCGGTCACCGTCACGCCGGTGACATTGCCGATGCCGGACAGCGCGGTCTGGATCTCGCCCCATTGTTCCAGACTGGCAATGCGCACATCGGCGGTCAGTTTTCCGCGCTGGGAAAAATCGATGGCGCTGCGCGTCTTCCACAGATCTTCCATGGCGCGCACCGCCGCCTGCGCTGCCGCCGGATAGGTGGTGCCCACCGTCTGCAGCATGGGCACGTCCACCTGGGTTTTGGCCGGCTGTTCGCCCGCACCCAGGCGGCGGATATTCACCGTCATCTTGCCGTTGGCATAGAAGGCCTGCACCAGCCCGACTTCGCTGACATGGTTCTTGATCGCCACGGCCGAAACATCGTTCCAGGTGGCGGTATCCAAGTTCAGCGCCGCCAGCGATGCATCATCCTCGGGGGCCGACACGGTGAAGGGCACCAGGGAATCCTTGAAGGCCGGGGCCTGCAGCGCTGCGGACCAGGGGCCATGGCTGACATTGGGTGACATGGGGATCACCAGGATGCGGCGCACCGGCGCCTGGGAATAGGCGATCTGGGCGGCGCGCAGCGCACGCGCCACCGCATCGGGATTGAACATGTAGGTAACGTCCGCGACATAGCGGGTGGTGGAGCGCCGCTCATTGGCGACGGTGAAACCGCGCGCCATGCGCACCAGGGTCTGGGCATCCAGCGCCGGCTGCTTGGCCCAGTCGGCCTGGCGGGTCAGGCGGCGGAACAGGATCTGGAACGCCCGGCCGCGCCCCTGGGCGATGGCGGCATTGAACGCCTCGGTGGTGGAGGCAGCGCCAGCATCCACATGGACACCGGAAACCGTATAGAGCGAATCCTGGGCTGAAGCGGGAACCGCCAGCAGAAGGGCAGCGGCAAAGAAGAAGAGTGCGCGAACGGTCATGGACAGCCTGTGTTGAGCGGCGGGACTATACCGGCCCATGATGACCGGAGGAAGGCACCTAAACACATGCCAAAACAGGAAAATCTCAGGTCCTGTGTGCAGCCGTCCCGCCCGTCTTGCACCTGCCCCACCCTGCCCTTAAACGAAAGCCATGCCCGACCCTGAAAAAGGCCTGACCTATAAAGACGCCGGCGTGGATATCGACGCCGGCGAGGCACTGGTCGACCGCATCGGTCCGGCCGCCAAATCCACCCGCCGCCGCGGCGCCGACGCCGATCTGGGCGGTTTTGGCGGGCTGTTCGATCTGAAAGCGGCCGGGTTCAAGGATCCCATCCTGGTATCGGGAACCGACGGGGTCGGCACCAAGCTGAAACTGGCGATCGATACCAGGCGCTTCGAGAATATCGGCCAGGACCTGGTCGCCATGTGCGTCAACGACATCGTGGTGCAGGGCGCCGAGCCGCTTTTCTTTCTGGACTATTACGCCACCGGCAAGCTGGACGTGGAGGCCGCCGCCGTAACGGTGGAAGGCATTGCGCGGGCCTGCAAGGAATCGGGCTGCGCCCTGATCGGCGGCGAGACCGCCGAGATGCCGGGCCTGTATGCCAAGGGCGATTTCGACCTGGCCGGCTTCGCGGTGGGCGCGGTGGAACGGGACGCCATCCTGCCCAAGCTGGATACGATGAAGGCGGGCGACGTGCTGATCGGCGTGGCCTCGTCCGGCGTGCATTCCAACGGCTATTCGCTGGTGCGCAAGGTGGTGGAAAAAAGCGGCCTTTCGCTGGGCGATGCGGCGCCATTCGCCGCGGGAAAATCTCTGGGCGAAGCGCTGCTGACGCCAACCCGGCTTTATGTGCGCGCCGCCCTGGAAGCCATGCAGACCGGCGGCGTGAAGGGTCTGGCCCATATCACCGGCGGCGGCATCACCGACAATCTGCCGCGCTGCCTGCCCGAAGGGCTGGACGGCGAAGTGGATTTGGGCGCCATCACAGTGCTGCCGGTTTTCCAATGGCTGGCCAAACAGGCTGCCATCTCCGAAAGCGAAATGCTGCGCACCTTCAACTGCGGCATCGGCATGGTGGCGGTGGTCGATGAAAAAAATGCCGGCCATGTCATCGACGCCTTCCAGGAAGCCGGTGATCGCGCGGTGCGGATCGGCAAGCTTGTGCCCGGCAGCGGCGAAGCCAAGGTCGTGTATCGCGGGGCCTTGAAGCTTTGAAACGCGTTGCCGTCCTTATCTCCGGGCGCGGCAGAAACCTCTCCGCCCTGATCGCGGCGCAGGGCGGCAGCTATCAGATCGTGCTGGTCATTTCCAACGTCGAAGGTGCGGCCGGACTGGACAAGGCGCGCGCTGCGGGCATTGCCACGCAAGTCATTCCCCACAACGGCAAGCCCCGCGAAGCTTTCGACGGCGAGATGGACGTGGCACTGCAGGGCGCCCAGCCCGATATCGTGGTGCTGGCCGGTTTCATGCGCATCCTGTCGGACGGCTTCGTGCGCGGCTGGGAGGGCAAGCTGATCAACATCCACCCCTCCCTTCTGCCTGCCTACAAGGGCACCAAGGTGCATGAACGGGTGATCGAGGCGCGCGAGGCGCTTTCGGGCGCCAGCGTGCATTTCGTTGTGCCGGAGCTGGATGCCGGGCCGGTGATCGCGCAGGCGACCGTTCCGGTACACCCCGACGACACGCCGCAGATGCTGGCGGATCGGGTGCTGGAAGTGGAGCTGAAGCTTTATCCCGAAGCACTTAAGCTGCTGGCGTCCGATAAAGTCGCGCTGACGAACGGGCTCGCCATCTTCACAGCGTGATGGTGTAATTCTTCTCGCGGTAGCGCTTTTCCAGCCACCAGACAAAGGGCGGCACGAAGTTACACGGTCCCACAGCGCCATATGTTCCCGCCGTCACGAAGGTGCAGAAGCGCGGACCTTCCGGCGGCGGCGGCACGGTGCGGTAAAGCGTGTAGGTCGTGGTCTTGATGACGCCGCTGGGCAAGGTGTCGCGCCAGGAAACGCCGAAGCCACACAGCATATAGACCGAGAAAAACAACAGGACGGCCTGGACGACCTTGTGGCCATGTTCGGTAATCACAATATCCCCGCGATTTCTTCCGACATTTCCCACAGCCGCCTGGCGTCGGCGTCATTGCGCGCTTCCGCCGTCGGCGTGGTGGGCTTGCACTCAAAGAAATATTCGCCCGTCACACCGGCGACTTCCGGCGAAGAAGCCAGATAGATGATGGTCCTGGCGCCCTCTTCCGGCGAAATCGCGCCGATCGGCTTGGCCACCTTCAGCACCGTGCGCATCAGCCCGCCCGAATTGTCGCCAAAACGGGTGGCGACAAAGCCGGGATGCAGCGCATTGGCGGTGACGCCTTGCGGCGCGCGCCGCGCCAGTTCGCGGTTGAACAGGAGGTTGGCCAGCTTGGACTTGGAATAGACCGGAAAGCCGATATAGCCGCGGGTCGATTGCAGGTCGTCGAATTTGAGCTTGGCGCCGCGATGAGCGTTGGACGCCACCGTGACAATGCGCGCGCCGGGCTTCAGCCTGGGCAGCAGGATATTGGTGATGACGAAATAGCCCATATGGTTCAGGGCAAAGGTCATCTCCAGCCCATCGGCTGTTTCCTGCCGCTTGTTGAACAGGGCGCCGGCATTGTTCACCAGCACGTCGATCTGGGGTTCTTGCGCCAGGATCCTGCCCACGCGCTTCATCTCGGCCAGGGTCGAAAGATCACCCATATGGACGGCATGGTCCGCATTGGGATTGGCCCTGCGCAGTACCGCCATCGTGGCGTCGGCGCGCGCCTTGTCCCGCGCGGTGAAGACGATGCGCGCGCCCTGCTCCGCCAGGCGGATCGCGGCGACCTCGCCGATGCCCGAGGTGGCGCCCGTGATGATGACGGTCTTGCCCTGCATGGC
>CAIUTH010000018.1 GCA_903902075.1 uncultured Alphaproteobacteria bacterium | reverse complement strand
CGTTCAAATCAGGCGACGAGCAGATTCCGCAGCACGTACGGCAGAATGCCGCCGTTCTTGAAGTAGGCCACCTCGTCCGCCGTCATGATCATCAGGTGCAGCGGCAGCTTGAAGCTGGCGCCGTCCGGACGGTGCACAATGGCGGTCATCTGCTGGCGCGGCTTGAGGTCGCCTGACAGGCCGGGAATGTCCACCACCTCGCGGCCGGTCAACCCGTAATCCTTGCGCGTCTTGCCCGCCTCGAAGCAGAAGGGTGCCACGCCCATGCCGATCAGGTTGGAACGATGGATGCGCTCAAAGCTTTCGGTGATCACGGCGCGCACGCCCTGCAGCTTCGGGCCCTTGGCCGCCCAGTCGCGGGACGAACCGGTGCCATATTCCTTGCCGCCAATGACGATCGTTCCGTGGCCGTCCTTCTTGTAGGCCTGGGCGGCGTCGAAGATGGACATGGTTTCGCCCGGCGCGTCGGGCTTGGCGTAATAGATGGTGTTGCCGCCTTCGGCCCCGCCCATCATTTCATTGCGGATGCGGATATTGGCGAAGGTGCCCCGCTCCATCAGCTCGAAGTTGCCGCGGCGCGAGCCATAGGAGTTGAAATCCTTCTGCGATATCTGGCGTTCCGACAAGTACAATCCGCCCGGCGCCGACGCCTTGATGTTGCCGGCAGGCGAAATGTGGTCGGTAGTGATGCTGTCCCCGAACAGGGCCAGCACGCGGGCGCCGGTGATTTCCTCCACCAGCTTGGGCTTGATGGTCATGCCTTCGAAGAAGGGCGGGTTCTTCACATAGGTGGAGCTCATGTCCCACTGATAGGTCTGGCCCTTGACCAGCTTGACCTTGCGCCAGTGGGCATCGCCGTTGAACACGTTGCCGTAACGCTTCTTGAAGGCCGCGGGCTTGACCGCCTTGGCGATGGCGGCGCGGATTTCTTTGGGGCTGGGCCAGATGTCCTTCAGATAGACCGGCTCGTTGTTTTTGTCATAGCCCACCGGCTCCTTGGTCAGGTCCATGTTGACCGAACCGGCCAGCGCATAGGCCACCACCAGCATGGGCGAGGCGAGGTAATTGGCGCGCACTTGCGGATGCACGCGGCCTTCAAAGTTGCGGTTGCCGGAAATGACGGCGGCCGCGACAAGATCGGCTTCGGTCACCGCCTTGGCCACCGGCTCGGGCAGCGGGCCCGAATTACCGATACAGGTGGTGCAGCCATAGCCGGCCAGCGTGAAGCCCAGCTTGTCCAGCGCCTTGTCCACGCCGGCCTTGGCCAGATAGTCGGTGACGACCTGGCTTCCCGGCGCCAGTGATGTCTTCACCCAGGGGCGCACTTTAAGGCCGCGCTTGACCGCATTGTGCGCCAACAGGCCCGCACCCATCATCACATTGGGATTGGAGGTGTTGGTGCAGGAGGTGATGGCGGCGATCACGACATCGCCGTGGCCGATGGAGACTTCGCTGCCTTCCAGCTTGGCGCGTTTGTTGGCGGTGCCTTCCTTCTTCCAGGTCTTGATCAGATGCTCGGCGAAATTGCCCGAGATGCCACCCAGCGCGACGCGGTCCTGGGGACGCATCGGGCCGGCCATGCAGGGCTCGACCGTATCCATGTCCAGCGACAGCGTGTCGGTGAAGACCGGATCGGGGCTCTTGGCGGTGCGCCACAGGCCTTGGGCCTTGGCATATTTTTCCACCAGCGCCACGCGCGCCGGCTTGCGCGCAGTGTTCTTGAGAAAGGCGATGGTTTCGGAATCGATCGGGAAGAAACCGCAGGTGGCGCCATATTCCGGCGCCATGTTGGCCAAAGTAGCGCGGTCTTCCAGGGTCAGTTCGTCCAGGCCCGGGCCGTAGAATTCGACAAATTTGCCCACCACGCCCTTCTTGCGCAGCATCTGGGTGACGGTCAGCACCAGGTCAGTGGCGGTGACGCCGGTGTTCAGCTTGCCGGTCAGCTTGAAGCCCACGACTTCGGGGATCAGCATGGAGATGGGCTGGCCCAGCATGGCGGCTTCCGCCTCGATGCCGCCCACGCCCCAGCCCAGCACGGCCAGGCCGTTGATCATGGTGGTATGGCTGTCGGTGCCCACCACCGTGTCGGGGAAGGCGTATTCGATGTTTTTCTTCTTGGCGTCCTTTCCCTTGCGCACCCAGATCGTCTCGGCAAGGTATTCCAGGTTCACCTGGTGGCAGATGCCGGTGCCCGGCGGCACCACGCGGAAATTCGCAAAGGCCTGCTGGCCCCAGCGCAGGAACTGGTAGCGCTCCTGGTTGCGTTCATATTCGACCGCGACGTTCTTCTTGAAGGAATCCTTCTGGCCGAAATTGTCGATCATAACGCTGTGGTCGATGACCAGATCGACTTCCGCCAGCGGATTGATCTTTTCGGGATTGCCGCCCAGGGTCTTCATAGCGTCGCGCATGGCGGCCAGATCGACCACCGCCGGCACGCCGGTCAGGTCCTGCATCAGGACGCGCGCGGGGCGGAAGGCAATTTCGCGGTCGGACGTGCGCTTCTTGCCCCAGTCCACCACCGCTTTGATGTCGTCCTTGGTGACGGTCTGGCCGTCTTCGTAGCGCAGGAGGTTTTCCAGCAGCACCCGCATCGAATAGGGCAGCCTGGAGATGCCCTTGAGGCCGTTCTTCTCGGCCGCGGTCAGGCTGAAATAGACATAGCTTTTGCTTCCGACCTTCAAGATCTTGCGGCACTTGAAACTGTCCAAGCTCTGCGTCACGGAAAGCCCCCATCCATTGTGATTAATGGCTTCCCGTTTAGTCATAATTTGGCCCGAAAGGAAGGCGCGACCATGCCTCACCCCCACCCCCAAGGGCTTAAATTTGCCCCAATGGAATGGCATTATCTTAGGCAATGAAGGGGGTTGGTAACGAAAGCCAGCCAATGGCGGAAACAACCGCTGTGAGAGTCGCGTGAGAACCAAAGTCGCAATCCTGACCCTGCTTTTGGCAAGCACTTCGCTCGCCTTGGCACCCGCTTGGGCGCAGCCCGACGCCCCACCCGGCACGCCGCCGGGCATGGCTTCGCGCTTGGCCGCCGAGCGCGTGGGTCCGCTGCAACCGGGCCTGTACAGCGCTGGCGATGGCAACTTCACCCTGGCGCCCTATGGGGCGGGCAAATACCTGCTGCGCTTTTCCGGGCGGGCGGAAAATTTCGTCCTGAACATGGATCGCGGCTCGCTGGGCGCAAAACTGCTCAAATATGACACCGGCACGACGGCGATACGTGTTTCGGTGTGGGGCGGCATGACGCTTTATACTCAAGATGCGCCGCAGGGCGTGCCCGCCACCTACCAGGGCGTGGCGCCGGCGCCCGACACCTTGTCGGTCTCGGCCGGCGAGCTGCAGAACGCCTTTGGCGACGAAGCCAGCCACCTCACCTATGTCCAGAATATCGCGATCAAGTTTTCGGCAGACCCCGCCGTGCTGTCGGCCGACGCGGAAACCCGCGGCCGCGCCTTCGACGCCCTGACCAATGCCGCCATGGGGGTCGAGCGCTTCCTGGCCGCCAATCCTGCCGGCCACCGCATCCTGGCCAAGCGCATCAACAGCGTGAAGGTGGCCGAAGGTGGCAAGCCGACCATCACCATTTCAGGCCAGACTCTGCTGGTGAGCTTCGTACCGGGCGAAGGCCATGAAGGCCATGCCTCATCCCTGGCAATTCAACAGGAATTGTCCAAGCTGCTGGCGACATCCGCGCGCGACGTGGCCGTCAAATAAAAACGGCGCTCCTTTTCAGGAGCGCCGCCTTCATTTTCGAAAACAGATTTACTTCGACATCACCGTCACGCGACCCACGCTGGTGTCGCCGGCGATCAGATTGTCCTTGGGATCGAACACCCAGTAGCTGGCTTCGGTGAACTGGCCAAAGCCCACACCCATGCCGTTGCCAATCGCGCCCACGATCTTGCCATCGCGGGTCATCTTCTGAAACTGGCCGTCCTGGCCCGACGCCATCCAGGGATTGCCCTTGTGGTCGAAGTTGATGGCACATACCAGGTTCTTCATCTGCAAGGTCTTCACGAAGCGGCCGTCCGCCGTATAGACGACGATGCGATACTGTTCGCGGTCGCCGATCCACACATCGCCATTGGTGGGATCGATGGCGAAACCGTGGGTGGAATCAAACTTGCCCTGGCCCACTTCATTTCCGAACCACTGGCCGACGAACTTGCCATCCTTGGTCAGGTGCACCACCCGAGCCACGCCTTCGACGTTCCACGGTTCAGGACCGTCCACGTCATTGGGGCTCTCATTGGCATGGCCGCCACCGATATAGACGTCGCCGTTCGGGGCGAATGCCACCATCACCGGCTGCCAGAGCAGGCGCTGGCCCCTTTCCTCAACCCAGTCGCCGGGCTTGCCCTTGGTGCCGATGGTCATCAGCAGCTTGCCCTGCGGCGACAGTTTCATCACCGTGGCCTGGCCATTGTCGGTGATCCAGACATTGTCTTCCTTGTCGACCGCCATGCCATGGGCCTTGTCCTGGTGGCCGATCTCGCTTTCGGGCACTTCCAGAATCAGCTTGTGGTCGGGACCGAACTTCATCAGCTGGGTCACGCCGGCGGGCGAGCGCTTGAAGACCCAGAGATTGCCCTTGGAATCCAGCGCCACGGACGGGATGCCCCCAATGCCCTTGGGGACGAAATAGGGATAGGAAAATTTGTAGCCCATGGTCTGGTCATATTCGACGCGGGCCAGCTCGCCACGTTTGAAACCGTTCTTGCGGCCGCACATGGGCGAATGGCTGCACTGGGCGCCGCCGGCGCCGCCGGGCACGCGCGGGCGTCCGCCCATCAGGGCGGCGCGTTCCTCGCGCGGGATCACATGCACGGTGCCATCGGCATCCACCAGGGTGAAGCCGGTGGGATCGGGAAAGGACGGGCCCAGATGCCAGGCGGGGGTGCCGTTCCTGGCCGGCTCGGACTGGATCGCCAGCCTGTCAGCCTGGGCCCAGGCGGCGGTGGCCGCCAGCATCAAAAAGCCGGCGCCTGCAAAAACCTTCATGTCGAAACTCCCCGGGGTCATTGGTTGGCCGGACAATAGACGATTGCGCGAGCCTGTCGCCCCCGATTTTGGCGGCTTGAGCGCGCAGGCAGCGAGGATTATCGTGGCCTTCGCAACTGCAAGGAGCAGGACCATGCGTTTGCTGACCACCGCCTTGATCGTGTTTCTGGCGACACCCGCACTGGCGGCGCTGGACGATGCCAATGCGCCGGTGCTGGCGGTGACACCCAGCGGCGACGGCAATCCCGATGCCGTGACATGCCGCGCGCCCCAGGCACTGCCCAGCGGCGGCATGGGCCCCAAACTCTGCATGCACAACAATGTCTGGGCGCGTCTGACCATGACCGGCCAGGATCTCAGCGCCGATGGCAGAAGCGTGTTCTTGCGTCCCACTGTCGCCAACCCGTCCGGCGCGGGCGATCCCGATGCCGTGACGTGCCGGCGCCCGATGACCTCCACCGGCAGCCGTACCACGGCGGGGCCGGAAGTATGCCTGAGCAATCGCCGCTGGAAGGACCTGGCGGCACAGGACAAGCGCATCGACAAGGATGGCCAGGTAGTCAGCACCCGCATCTATGGTCCGGGCGGCGCCGGGCCTGACGGCATTCCGGTGGTGTCGGCGAGTGTTTCGCCGGCGCTCTAATCTGATGATTATTCCGGCGTAAAGTCGTCCGGCGCCATTTCGAATTTGGAAAATTCAAAACCTGGCGCGACCGTGCAGCCGACAAGGGTGTAGTCGCCCAGGCTGCGCGCCGCCTGCCAGGCGTTCGGCGGCACCACCAGCTGCGGCACCTGCGCCTCGTCTATGTTCGCGCCCAGCACATAGGTGTCCTTGCCGATCTTCAGCTCCAGCGGCGCGCCGCGATAGAAATGCCAGACCTCGGCGGCATCCACCCGGTGCCAGCGCGACACCTCGCCCGCCTTGAGCAGGAAATAGATGGCGGTGGAATGCGCGCGGCCTTCGTTGCCGTCGCGCCCCGCGGACGATAGCCCGCCATCTCTAAAGGTCTCGCGAAAGTGGCCGCCTTCGGGATGTGGCTTCAGATCCAGCAACCGGATCAACCTGTCGGCTTCGCTACTCACTCGCTGTCGCTCG
>CAIUTH010000017.1 GCA_903902075.1 uncultured Alphaproteobacteria bacterium | reverse complement strand
CGGTTTGCTGCCTGGCCCATCCCATCAATGTGGGACCGAAATAACCGCCCAGGTTGGAGAAGCTGTTGAGCAGCGCCAGCCCGCCCGCTGCCGCCGTGCCGCGCAACATCGCGGACGGCAAGGTCCAGAACACCGCCAGCGCGGCATAAATGCCGCTGGCCGCGACGCACAGCGACAGGATGATCAGGCCGTGATGGATGAACCACACCGCGCCGATAAGCCCGGCCGCGCCCGCCAGCGCGCCGAAGGCGACATGGCCGGCGCGCTCGCCGCTGCGATCGCTGGAATAACCCAGCGCCACCATCGCGCCCATCGCCAGAAGATAGGGCATGGCGCTGATGAAGCCGGTCTGAAGGTTGGAATAGCCCATCGCCTTGATCATCTGGGGCAGCCACAGGCCCATGCCGTACAGCGCGATGACGATGGAAAAATCCGGGATCATCAAAAGCCAGATGCGCTTGTCCAGCAACATCTCCTTCAAGCCGTGCAGCTGGCCCGGCGGCTCGGCGGCCAGGCGCGCGGCGATGATCTGCTTCTCATCCGCCGTCAGCCATTTGGCCTTGGCCGGCCCATCGGGCAGCACCCACAAGGTCGCGGCGCCGCACAGCAAGGACGGAATGCCTTCCAGGATCATCATCCATTGCCAGCCCGACAGGCCGTGGCCCTCGACGCCCAGCAGCCATCCCGACAGCGGCCCGCCGATCACCGCCGACAGCGGCACCCCGCCCAGGAACAGTGCGATGAAGCGCGCCCGCGTCGATTGGGGAAACCAGTAGGTCATGTAGAGAATCATGCCGGGATAGAGCCCCGCTTCCGCCGCCCCCAGGAGGAAGCGCACGGTGCAGAAGCTGATCGGCTCGCGGCAGAACGCCGTCAGCATGGACAGCAAGCCCCAGCTGACGCAGATGCGGCACATCCATAACCGCGCCCCGACTTTTTGCAGCATCAGGTTGGACGGCACCTCGAACAGGAAATAGCCCAGGAAGAAGATGCCGGCGGCATTGCCATAAAGCTGCGGCGAGAAGCCCAGCTCCTTGTTCATCTGCAGGGCGGCGAATGAGATGTTGGAGCGGTCCAGGAAAGCGACCACATACATCAGCGCCATGAAGGGGATCAGCCGCCAGGCGGCGCGCGCCAGGATCCGGTCGGACCGGACAAGCTCCTGCGCGGTCATGGCGTGCGGCAGTAGCGGGCCAAGGCCGCCATGGAAAGCGCCGCCGCCAGCGCCACGCCGGTGCACATATACATGCCGATGGTGTAACTGCCGGTGGTCTGCAACAGCCAGCCCATCAGACCCGGCCCGACAAAGCCCGACAGGTTGCCCACCGAGTTGATCAGCGCGAAGGCGCCGGCCACGGCCGAACCGCCCAGGAACAGCGGCGGCACCGACCAGAAGGTGGCCAGGCCCGAATAGACACCGCCCGACGCCAGGCAGAAGCCCAGGATCACCAGCACATCATTGCCGACACCGATCGCGGCGATGCCGAAGCCCACCGCCGCCACTAGCGCGGAGATCACAAAGTGCAGCGCTCGCTTGCCGGTGCGATCGCTGGACAGGCCGATGATCCACAGCACCGCCAGCGAAGCGGCATAGGGAATGATCAGGATGTAGCTGGTCTGCTTGATGGTATAGCCCATTGCGTGAACCATCTGGGGCATCCAGAAGCCCAGCGCATAGATGCCGAACACGATGGTGAAGTCCGGAATGATCAGCGCCCAGACGCGCCAGTCCTTCAGCATCTCGCCGAAGCCGTGCACTTCTGCTTTCGGCTCGGCCGCCAGCTTGGCCATCACGATGTCTTTTTCCGCCTCGGTCAGGAAAGGTGCCTTGCGCGGATTGTCGGGCAACAGCCACAGCGCCAGGAAGCCCAGCGCAATAGTGGGAACGCCTTCCAGAAGGTACATCCACTGCCAGCCCTTGAAGCCGTAACCGGCAATGCCCATCAGCCAGCCCGACAAGGGCGAGCCGATGATGTTGGAGACCGGTATCCCCATGCAGAAGATCGCCAGGATGCGCGCACGGGTGGAGGCGGGAAACCAGTAAGTGAAGTACAGCAGGATGCCAGGATAGAAGCCGGCTTCCGCCACACCCAGCAGGAAGCGCAGCAAGAAGAACATCACCGGGCCCTGCACGAAGGCGAACGCCATCGAGACCAGCGCCCAGGTGATCATGATGCGCGCCAGCCAGATGCGCGCGCCCACCCTCTCCATGATCAGGTTGGAGGGCACCTCGAACACCAGATAGCCCAGGAAGAAGATGCCCGTGCCCCAGCCGAACACCTCGGGCGAAAAGCCCAGGTCTTGGTTCATGGTGAGCGCGGCGAAGCCGACATTCACCCGGTTGAGGAAGGCGGCGACGTACATCGCCAGGATCAGCGGCACCAGCCGCCAGGCGGCGCGGCGCAGGATCGCGTCCGCCTCACTTTGTATCGATGTCATTCCCCGCCCCTGCTTTTGGCCAGCGTCGCATCGTCCGCGCGGGCGGTCCAGTGCCCAAAATCGCCTGTTCGACCGGGGTTAACCCGCTGTCGTAACTGGAATTTTCCCCGATCTTGCCCTTTGAGGGCCTTTTCTCTATAGACCCGCCCTCAACGGCTGCGGTCGTCGGAGCTTCCCCAGGGAGGTAGCGCATTGTGCGCGTTCCGGTCGAGCCAAGGCAAAAGCGCAGGGCCCTCCTGCCTTTTGTTCCGCACCCAATAGGAAAGGGAACGCAAGATGGCTCTTTATGAGCATCTTCTGATCGCGCGCCAGGATATCAGCGCGCAACAGGTGGACGCACTGGCCACCCATCTCAAGACCATCGTCGAAGGCGAAGGCGGCAAGATCGAGAAGCAGGAATATTGGGGCCTGCGCGGTCTGGCGTATCGCATCAAGAAGAACCGCAAGGGACATTACGTCCTCTTGAACATCAACGCGCCGTCGAACGCGGTGGTCGAGCTGGAACGCCAGCTGAAGATCAACGAAGACGTGCTGCGCTACATCACCGTCAAGGTGGACCAGTTCGACACCTCGTCGAGCAAGGCCCGCCGCGACGACAAGCCCGAAGGCGCCAAGCCCGAAGGCGAAGCCGAGGAGATCCTGGTATGAGCTACGGTGGAAATCGTGACGGCGGCCGCGAAGGCGGACGCGGTGGTGATCGTGATGGAGCCCGCGGCGGCGACCGCGAAGGCGGCCGCGGTGGACGTGAGGACGGCGCACGCCGTCCGTTCTTCCGCCGCAAGAAGACCTGCCCCTTCTCCGGCGATAACGCCCCCAAGATCGACTACAAGGACGTCAAGCTACTGCAGCGCTTCATTTCCGAGCGCGGCAAGATCGTGCCGTCGCGCATCACCGCGGTCAGCAACAAGAAGCAGCGCATTTTGGCCAACGCCATCAAGCGCGCCCGCTTCATGGCGCTGCTGCCCTATGTCGTGAAGTAGGAGAGCGACCATGCAAGTGATCCTGCTCGAACGCGTCGAAAAGCTCGGCCAGATCGGCGACGAAGTGAAGGTGAAGGACGGCTTTGCCCGCAACTTCCTGCTGCCCAAGAAGAAAGCGCTGCGCGCCACCAAGGCGAACCGCGAATACTTCCAGGACCAGAAGTCGCAGATCGAAGCCAACAACCTCAAGCTGAAGGGCGAAGCCGAAAAGATCGGCAACAAGCTCGACGGCCAGAAGTTTGTCCTGATCCGCCAGGCCGGCGACCGCGGCCAGCTGTACGGCTCGGTCTCTCCCCGTGACGTCGCCGACGCCATGGAAAAGGCCGGCTTCAAGGTGGACCGGCACCAGGTCTCCATCAGCGTGGCGATCAAGTCGATCGGCCTGTTCACGCTTCCCGTCGTGCTGCATCCCGAAGTGAAGGTGAACATCACCGTCAACGTCGCGCGCAGCGAAGACGAAGCCGAGCGCCAGGCGCGCGGTGAAAACGTGCTGGCCGAGAAGACCGACGCCGAAGAAGCCAAGGTTGCCGCCGAGGAACTGTTCGAGGAAGGCGCCGGCCCCAAGGCCGAAGCCACCGAGGAAGAACCCGCGGAAGCCTGAGGCTTTCGACAAGCAAAAACGAAAAGGCCGGTCGAAAGACCGGCCTTTTTGTTATAAATGAGGAACGATGACCGACCGCCCGATCCTGGCGCCCCCCGACGGGCACAAAAAGGTGCTGCTGCATTCCTGCTGCGCCCCCTGTTCGGGCGAGGTGATGGAGGCGATGACCGCCAGCGGCGTCGACTACACGATCTTCTTCTACAATCCCAACATCCATCCCAAGCGCGAATACGAGATCCGCAAGAACGAGAATATCCGGTTCGCCGAAAAGCACGGCATCGCCTTCATCGACGCCGATTATGACGCCGACACCTGGATGGCCCGCGCCAAGGGACTGGAAATGGAGCCAGAACGGGGCGCCCGCTGCACCATGTGCTTCGACATGCGGTTCGAGCGCACCGCACTATACGCCCATGAGAATGGTTTCCCGGTCATCACATCTTCGCTCGGCATCTCGCGCTGGAAGGACATGAACCAGATCAATGGCTGCGGGGAACGCGCGGCCGGCAAATATGACGGCGTCAAATACTGGACGTACAATTGGCGCAAGGGCGGCGGCTCGTCGCGCATGATCGAGATCTCCAAGCGCGAAGAATTCTACCAGCAGGAATATTGCGGCTGCGTCTATTCCCTGCGCGACACCAACCAGCACCGGCTGGAAACGGGTCGCGGCAAGATCGAGATCGGAACGCAGTTCTACCGGAACGGCGAAAAACTCTAGGCCATCGCGTGAGATGCGCGGCAACGGCGTGGAGTAACTAGCCCGCGCCGGACTGCACCGCGAATGCGTGGCGGCTGAGGCCGCGCGGCGGATCGCCGAAGAATACTTCCACCAATTTCAGCTTGCCGTCCTGGAACGTCAGCAGTTCGTCATTGCGGAAATGCGCATCGGGATGGCTGGCATTGGGAAAGTGCATGGTGCATTCGTAGGCCGCGAATACATTCGCACCATCCTGCGCCACCGACACGAAGTTGAACTTCTGATGCAGCGGCTCTTTCGGCCAGCAGCGCTTCCACCAGGCCGCCAGATCAATGTGATCGTCGAACGGGCTGGTGAAGGAGAAGCCGGGCCGCAGATTGTCTTCCATGAAGCCGCGCGTGCTGCTCATAAGCGCGATAATAGCCCTTGGCCCGGTCCCTGAGGTCCATATTACGCCTCCAGCGACTTGCCCAACGTATCGATCAGCCAGTTGGTGCCATGCTCCCGGGAGCCGGCATCGTCATAGCCGTCCAGATAGTCACCATACTCGGTCAGCACCAGTTTGGTGCCGCCATTCTCCGGCATCAGTTCGATGCAGGCCTGGGAGACCGAAATCTTCCTGCCGTCCAGATGCATGACATAGCTGTAGACGATCCGTTCATTCGGCACGATGTCGCGATAAACGCAGTCGAACGCCGTCACCATGCCATTGGCATGCTTGCCGCTGAGGGTCTCGCGACCACCTTCGCGGAAATCGAAACTCTTTTCGTGGCTCTCAAAGCCAGGCGGGCCGGTGAACCATTTACGCTTGCCCTCTTTCGTGGCAAAGGCCTGGAAGACACGTTCCGGCGCGTGCTTCCAGTTCCGGGTGATGGTGAAGCTGGCATGGGGACGGACCGCATCAGCCATTCTTCCTGGCGTAGTGCAGGCGGATGACGCCGTTGTCGAAGGGCTCGTGCGCCAGCAGTTTCAGTTTGGTCTTCACCGCACCCTGGAAATAGGGAATTCCCGGCACCCAGCATGATCGGGTTCAGGAACATCCAGAATTCATCGATGGCATCCAGTTCCAGGAAGGAATGCACCAGGCCGGGGCTGCCGAAGATCAGGAGGTCTTTGCCCTCGCCCTTTTTGTCCTCCAGGATTTCTTTCGCCTCGCGCCGCAACTGGACATTGTTCCAGTCGCTGCTTTCCATGGTGCGCGAGAAGGTGATCTTGGGAATATGCTCCACCCAGCGGGCGTGGCGTACCGCCGGTGAATCCGGCTTGCCCAGCATGTTCGGCCAATAGCCGCGCATCATGTCATGGGTGACGCGGCTATAGACCGCCGCGCCCGCGGTATGGATCACCTCGCCCGCGTCGGCGAAGATCGCGTCATTCATCGCGATCCAGTCCATCTCGCCCTTGGGCCCGCCGCAATAGCCGTCCAGCGACACATGCATCAGGGAAATCAGTTTCCTCATTGTCCGTCCTCCGTTTCATCCAGATACGTGCCCAGCCGGTCCAGATTGCGTTCCCAAATCGCCCGCCGCTCGGCGACCCAGATCTCGGCCTGGCTCAGCATGGCCGGATCGATCCGGCAGGTGCGCACCCGGCCGACCTTTTCGCTTTTCACCATCCCGCACTCTTCCAGAACCTTCAGGTGCAGCATCACCGCGGGCAACGACATGGGCAGAGGCCTGGCCAGTTCGCTGACCGTGGCAGGGCCTGTGACCAGCCGTTCGACCATGGCCCGGCGGGCCGGGTCGGCCAAGGCAGCAAAGGTCCTGTCCAGCTGATAGTTAAGCATATACTTAAGTATTAAGACCCAGCCCTGCCCGTCAAGCATCCCAGCCGAGATTATTTCTGAAAGCCCAACTGGGCTATGGTCCCCGCGCCCAACAGGAGGACACCATGTCCGTCCAGACCCAGCTTGCGCGTATCACGGTGCCGCAGATCCGCGCTCACAAGGGCGGCCAGCCCATCGTCTGCCTCACCTGCTATCACGCCCATACCGCCAAGCTGCTCGACCAGCATGTCGACCTCATGCTGGTGGGCGACAGCCTGGGGATGGTGATGCACGGGCTGGAAACCACCGTGGGCGTGACCCTGGACATGATGATCACCCATGCCAAGGCGGTGATGCGCGGCTCCAAACGCGCCCTGGTCACGGTGGACATGCCGTTCGGCAGCTACGAGGAAAGCCCGGCCGTGGCGTTCCGCAACGCCGCCCGCGTCATGCAGGAAACCGGCGCCACCGCGGTGAAGCTGGAAGGCGGCGCCCGCATGGCTGAAACCATTGCCTATCTGACCCAGCGCGGCATTCCGGTGATGGGCCATATCGGGCTCACCCCGCAGATGGTGCATGTGAAGGGCGGCTTCCGCACCGTTGGCCGCGAAGAAAATGAATGGCCGGCGCTGATCGCCGACGCGCATGCCGTATCGGACGCCGGCGCCTTTGCCGTGGTGCTCGAAGGCATGGCCGAACCGCTGGCCGCCAGGATCACGCAGCTGATCGCCATTCCCACCATTGGCATCGGTGCCAGCTCGGTCTGCGACGGCCAGGTCCTGGTGATGGAAGACATGCTGGGCCTCAATCCGAACCCGCCCAAATTCGTGCGCCAGTATGCCCAGCTGGGGCCGGCCATCGAGGCGGCCGTGGAGGCTTATGCCCGGGACGTGCGCAGCCGGACCTTCCCGGGGGTGGAAAATGTCTACCCCATGAAAAAAGCCCAGTAAAAGCCGCTTTTCGAGGCCGATTCTTACCGTCCGGCGCATTGCGCACCAGAGCCGCGCGGGCTAATTAACGCGTCCCGTCAAAGACTTCCTGAAGGACCGTCCCCCTTGAGTGATATTTTCCGCGAAGTCGAGGAAGACGTTCGCCGCGAACGGTTCGAGAAGCTCTGGAAGGCCTATGGCAATTACGCCATCGCCGCCTTGGTGCTTCTGTTCGCCGGCATCGCCGGCTGGCAGGTGTGGGAGCGCCATGACGCCCAGGAGCGCGCCAAGGTTTCCGATGCCTTCATGGCGGCGCAGCGCATCACCAATCCCCAGGCCCAGGCCAGCGCGATGCTCGACCTCGCCCGCACCGCGCCCAAGGGCTATGCCAGCGTGGCGCGTCTGGCCGAAGCCGGCGCCATGTTCGCGTCGGGCCAGCAGGGCAACGCCATCGCGCTCTACAAAGAGATCGCCGCCAACGACAACGGTCCCGTCGGTTCGGTCGCGCGCCTGCGTGCCGCCTGGGGCCTGGCCGAAACCGCATCGCGCAAGGACCTCGCCGACCTGCTCGCGCCCCTGAACCAGACCGGCAACGCTTGGCGCGAGAACGCCCAGGAAATTCTGGCCTATGCCGACTACCGCGCCATGGACACCAAGTCCGCGCTGGCCAAATACACCGCCTTGTCGGTCAACGCCGAAGCGCCCGATGCGCTGCGCGCCCGCGCCAAGGCGATGGCGGCCTTCCTGAAAAATGGCGGCGCCACCACCTTTGGCAGCGTACCGGCAGATGCCGTGCCCCTGCCGCCGCAGGCGGCAAATCCGTCAGCGTCTGCTGCTGCGCCCGCCGCCCCGGCGAAGAAATAGATGAAATCGCCCCGCAGCATCCTGCTGGTTGCCCTTGCCGCGTCGCTGCTCCTCAGCGGCTGTTCGGTAATCGATGAAGTGGGAAGCTGGTTCTCCAGCGCGGGCAAGAAATCCAACCTGCGCGGCGTGCGCATTCCGGTGATGTCGATTGACTCCGACCTGAAGCCGGACACCGCCCTGGTCACCACGCCCGTGCTGCTGCCGCCGCCCTATCGCAATACCGAATGGCCGCAGCCCGGCGGCTATGCCGCCAATGCCATGTATCACCTGGCCGCGCCGGGCCGGCTGCGCCAGATCTGGAGCGAAAGCGCCGGCAAGGGCAATGACATCGATTCCCATCTCACCTCCGCGCCGGTGGTCGGCGGCGGGCTGATTTACGCGCTGGATTCGGAAGCCCATATCTTTGCCTTCCGCGCCGCCGACGGTCACCGCATCTGGGACCGCGAACTGGCGCCCAAAAACGGCACCGACTGGCCCACCTTCTGGGGCCTCCTGGGCAAGCCCAACACCATCAAGCCGCCGCAGGGCATGGGCGGCGGCATCGCCTTCGATGACGGCAAGGTCTATGTCACCTCGGGCTTCGGCGTGCTGATCTGCATGGACGCCAAGACCGGCCGCGAGATCTGGCGCAAGGATATGGGCATGCCCATCATCAATGCCCCGGTGGTCAGTGGCGGGCGCATCTTCTTCTCCACCCACGACAATCATTTCTATGCCATGGCCCAGACGGACGGCCGCCAGCTTTGGGATCACCAGGGCATTACCGAATCCGCCGGCATCCTGGCCTCGACCAATGCGGCAGTGTCGGGTGAAACCGTGATCGCGCCCTACACCTCGGGCGAGGTCTTCGCCCTGCGCGCCCAGAACGGCCAGGTGGGCTGGTCCGACGTGCTGTCGCGCAGCGGCCATGTCACCGCCCTGTCGGCGCTGGACGACATTGCCGGGCGCCCGGTGATCGACCGCGGCGTGGTCTATGCCATCAGCCAGTCCGGCCTGATGGCCGCCTTCAGCATCAACACCGGCGAGCGGCTTTGGTCGCGCGACATCGGTGGCATCCAGACTCCCTGGGCCGCGGGCGACTATGTCTATGTGCTGGACAACAATGCCCGGCTGATCTGCCTGACCCGCAAGGAAGGCAAGGTCCGCTGGATCCACCAGCTGCCGCAATACGAAAACCCGGAAAAGAAGGAAGATCCCATCATCTGGGCCGGCCCGGTGCTGATCTCCGACAAGCTGGTGCTGACCTCGTCCAATGGCTATGCCGAGGCGATCTCGCCCTATGACGGCAAGCTGACCGGCCGAGTGGAAATTCCCGATGCCACCATCATTTCGCCGGTGGTGGCGAACGGCATCCTGTATCTTTACACGTCGAACGCCGATCTCGTGGCCCTGCGGTAAGATGAGTCATGGCGCTGAAACTCGCGATCGTCGGACGCCCCAATGTGGGCAAGTCCCGCCTCTTTAACCGGATTGCCGGGCGCACCGCCGCCATCGTGCATGACACGCCTGGTGTCACCCGCGACCGCCAGGCGGTCGAAGCGGTGTATGAAGGCATCGCGCTGACCCTGATCGACACGGCGGGTTTCGAGGAGGGCGCCACCGGCTCCATTCCCAACCGCATGACCGCCCAAACACTGACGGCCATCGCCGAGGCCGAGGTGCTGCTGTTCCTGATCGACGCCCGCGCCGGGGTGACGGCGGGCGACGAAATCATTGCCCAGGCGCTGCGCAAGAGCGGCAAGCCGGTGATCCTGGCCGCCAACAAGTGCGAAGGCCGGGTCACACCGCCCGCCGAAGCCTGGGGCCTTGGCCTGGGCGAAGCGCTGGCCATTTCCGCCGAGCACAATCTGGGCATGGAAAATCTGGTGGCGGCGCTCGAACCGCTGGCGGGCGTCCTGCCAGCCGATGATGCCGACGACGAGGACTTCGAAGAGGAAGAAGAATTCAGCGAGGACGACGAGCCGGAAGAAGACGTCGTCGTCAATTACCTCGACCGGCCTTTGCGCCTGGCGCTGGTGGGACGGCCCAATGTCGGCAAATCCAGCCTGTTCAACAACCTGCTCGGCGAGGATCGCTCCCTCACCGGCCCGGAAGCGGGCCTGACGCGCGACGCCATCACCGCGCCCTGGAAGGCGGGCGACCGCGACGTGCTGCTGCACGACACCGCGGGCCTGCGCAAGAAGGCGCGGGTGGCGGGCGAAACGCTGGAAGAAATGTCGGTCGCTTCCACCCTGGAAGCCATCCGGTTCGCCGACTGCGTTATCGTGATGATCGACGCCACCGCCCCGTTCGAGAAACAGGACCTGACCATAGCCGACCTGATCGCCCGCGAAGGCCGCGCCATCGTATTTGCCATCAACAAGTGGGACCTGCTGGAAAACAAGGCGGGCGCGATTTCACGCATGCGCGAGAAGCTGGACCGGCTGTTGCCGCAGGTGGCGGGCGCGCCCCTGATCGCCACATCGGCGCGCACCGGCGAAGGCCTGGACCGGCTGGAGGCGGCCATCGCCGAGGCCGACACCGCCTGGAACACCCG
>CAIUTH010000016.1 GCA_903902075.1 uncultured Alphaproteobacteria bacterium | reverse complement strand
TGTTCGCGGCCATGGTGTTCATGGCGGCCAGCTTTTCGCTACGCCTGGGACGCGAAGGCGGCGTGGCCAAGGTGATCCTCCTGAGCGCCGCCTGCGGTTTTGGCGTCTATTTCTTCCAGGACCTGACCACCGTGCTCGGCCGCTCCGGCGCGGTGCCGCTGCTTCTGGCGGCGACGGCGCCGGCGCTGGCCTCCATCCTGATCGGCATGACGCTCGTCTTCAGCCAAGAGGACGGCTGATGCGCGCGACCGGGTTACGCCTTGGCCTGCTGGGCGCCTGCGCCATGATCCCGCTGATCGCCCAGGCGGCGCAGCTGCATGTCGGCACCATCAAGGCGCCGGCCAAGAATGCGCCCATGCTGCTGCAAGCAGATGAAGTCACCTATGACAACGAAAGCAAGACAGTCTCCGCCGTCGGCCATGTCGAGATCGTGGATGACGGCCGCACGCTTTTGGCCGAGCGGGTGGATTACGACCAGACAAACGACAAGGTGACGGCGCGCGGCCATGTCAGCATCACCGACCCCAAGGGCAATGTCGCCTTCGCCGACCATGTGGTGCTGACCGATCATATGCGCGACGGCGCGCTGTCGGGATTCGGCGCCCTGATCGGCAAAACCGGACGGCTGGCGGCGCGCAGCGCCCAGCGCGTCGGAACCAGGGTGACCGCGAATCGCACCGCCTACAGTCCCTGCAAGATCTGCAACCAGCCCGGCCAGCGCACGCCCTTGTGGCAGGTTAAGGCCGAGCGCGTGGTCTATGACCAGGAAAAGCACAAGGTGCGCTTCAAGAGCGCCACCATTTCCGTCGAAGGCGTGCCGGTGGCCTGGCTGCCGGCCTTTTCGGTGTCCGATCCCACGGTGCGCTATGCCACCGGGATTTTGACGCCGGAAGTTGGCAACTCCACCAAGATCGGCTACTTCACCCGCCTGCCCATCTATGTCGCGATCTCGCCAAGCCAGGACCTGACCGTGGCGCCGATGTTCTCCACCAAGGGCGGCGAAGTGCTGGAGATGGAATATCGCGAGCGCTGGAACAACAGCGGCATTTGGTTCCAGGGCAGCGGCGCCTACAACCCCAATGGCGGTTTGGCAGGCTCATCGAGCGCGCAGACTTACGGCCATATCTTCGGCTCGGGCCGCTTTATGCTCAGCCAGAACACGCGCACCGGCTTTGACGTCGCGGCGACCAGCAACAATGCCTATATGCGCTTTTACGACATTTCCTTCCTGGACCGGCTGACCAACGATGCCTTCATCGAAACCACGCCCGGACGTTCGCGCTTCGCGCTGACCAGCTATTACTTCCAGGGCCTGCGCTCCACCGACATCACCTCGCGCATCCCCTTCGTCCTGCCGCGGCTGGAGATGTCCTTCATCCCGACCCAGAAAGTGCTGGGCGGATCCTTTCGCTTCGATCTGAACGGCGTCGCTATCGGCCGCGACAACCAGCGCAACGACCAGCGCATCACCAGCGAGCTGAACTGGAAGAAACCTTTCGTGCTGGACAATGGCCAGCTCTGGACCATCGTGACCGACGCTCGCGGCGATGCCTATCACTTCGACAATCCGGTTTCCGGTCCGCCTCGCACCTCCGACGCCACGCTGGAACGGGGCACCGCCTATGTCGCGCTGGACTGGCGCTGGCCTTTTGTCGCCAATGGCAGCAGCGCCGGCCATTCCTATATCGTGCAGCCCATCGCCCAGGTCATTGCCCAGCCCTACGGCGGCAATCCGCGGGGCTTGCGCATCGAGGACTCCCAGGCCTTCGAGTTCGACGACAACAATGTCTTCAGCTTCAACCAGGTGCCCGGCTATGACCTGATCGAAAGCGGCCCGCGCGCCAATGTCGGCGCCATGGCCGAAGCGCTGTTTCCCGGCGGCAAGGTCGAGGCCCAGGTCGGCCAGACTTATCGCCTCAAGCGCGACCCCCTGTTCGCCGCCTTTTCCGGCAACAGCGGCACGTCATCGGACCTGGTGGGCAACTTCTCGGTCAAATTTCCGCATCTGGACATCACCGACCGCTGGGACGTGGACCGCGGCAACGGCACGGTGCGCCGGCATGAAGTTTATGTAACCGGAAGCTATGCCCGCTCCTCGTTGCAGTTAAGCTACGTGAACCTGCCGCCCCAGGTCACCGCCCTGGGCCTGCCCAGCCGCGAGGAATTCAACGCCCAGGCGGATGTGAATGTGTGGCGCAACTGGCAGGTATTCGTGGCCGCCCAGCGCGACCTCACCAACAACCAGTTCCTGAACACCGAATATGGCCTGGGCTATGAGGATGAATGCCTGGCCATTTCGCTGGCCTACCGGCGCAAATTCACCTCGGACCTCATTTTGGGCGTTCCGCCCTCCACCTCGATGATTCTGCGCTTCAGTCTCAAGACCGGGGACAGCGCAATCCAGCCCTTCTCTCTGTTCCCGCGGGATGTTTTCGCCCTGACCCACCCGTAGGCGCGCCCTAAAAGCCGCCTTTGGCTAGGGGTTTTCGCAACTGCTCAGTTTTCCTTGATTGCGGCGGGATTTTCCGTATTTTAGCAGCAGGTTAGGGGATCTGACAGCGTCAGCGTACAGACGCGGAGCGCCTTTATGATCCCACTTTTGCGGCCAAAGAATCAGACGATGAAAATTGCCACCACCCTTTTGCTGGGCGCTACCGTACTGGCTGGCGGATGCATCGCGTCGCTGGCCCAGGATTCCGGTTTCAAGCCGGTCCCCGCGGTGGCGCCGCTGCCGCCAAAGACCCAGACACAAACCAGAGTTGCCGCCTCCAAACGGGCCGCCGCGCCGGCTGGCGCCATCGCCCCCGCCGTGGGGCCTGCTGCCAAGCCGACCGGCGATACCCCGCCCAGCGCGGACGCGCCGCCAACCGCCGATGCGCCCCCCGCTGCCACGGCAGCCGACGGCACGGACAAACCCGACGCGCCCCGGGACACCAATGGCGATCCCATTCAGGAAGCCAAGAACAACAATGCCACGGCGATCGACGCGGCCGCTGAAAAGGCCGCCGCCGATTCCGATTCCATCGTCGCCACCGTCAATGACGAATCCATTTCCGATTTCGAACTGCGCCAGCGCGTTGCGCTTTACCTGGCGCTGAACGGGTTCAGCCAGGCGCAGCTGACGCCGGAGCAGAAAACCCGCATGCGCGGCCAGATTCTGGAACAACTGCAGGCCGAGAAGGTCCAGCTGCAGGAAGCGGTGAAGAAGAAGATCACCGTCAGCCCGGTCGAGGTCGACCGGCGCCTCAACGCCATGATGCAGGAATACCGTTTCTCCATCGAGCAGCTGCGCCAGAACCTCACCAATGCCGGGGCCAGCGAGGAAGCGCTACGTGCCCAGATCACCGCGTCGATCGCCTGGCAGAAGACGGTGCAGGACGAGTATGGCGATCGGGTGAACGTCACCGACGAAATGGTGAAGACCGAAATGGCGCGCTATGCTGATGGCGCCAACAAGCCGCATTACCACGTGATGGAAATTTTCCTTCCCGTCGACAATCCCGAGCAGGACGCCAAGGTCAAGAAGGATGCCGAGGAAGTCGAAAAGCAGCTGCAACAGGGCGCGCCCTTCCCCGTGGTGGCACGCCAGTTCAGCCAGCACCCCACCGCGGCGACCGGCGGCGACATGGGCTGGATCAATGAAGGCCAGCTGGCGCCCGAACTGAACGCCAAGCTGGGCAAGATGGACGTGGGCGCGATCAGCGAGCCGATCCGCTCGACCGGCGGCTATTACGTGCTGGGCCTGCGCGAGCGCCAGGAACCGCTGGGCACCAAGATTTCCGACGTGCCGACCGGCCCCACCGGCCCGGCCGGCACCCTGCCGCTGGCGCGCCTGCTGCTGCCGGTCGACCCGCGCGCGCCCAAGGCGCAGATCGAAGAAATCATGAAGGTGGCGGTGCAGATCCAGCAGCATTATGCGAGCTGCAAGCAGCTGGACGAACTGCACGGCAAGATGGCTGGCAGCGTCTATATGGAACTGGGAGATGCCAAGCTGTCCGACCTCAGCCCGCAAATCCAGGAAGCGCTGAAGAATTCCAAGCCGGGTGAAGCGGCCATGCCGTTCCAGGACGAGGCCGGCATCGAACTGATCGGGCGGTGCGACAAGCGCATCGAGATCAAGACCGCCTATGTGATGCCCTCCCGCCAGCAGGTGGAAGACCAGCTGTTCCAGAACCAGATTGCCGCCCTGGCGCGGCGCTATCTGCGCGACCTGAAGCGCGACGCCAACATCCAGGTGCGCGATGACAGCAAGCCCGATGCCCTTATCCGCTGAAAGCGGATCAATGACAAAATCCGTTAAGGCTGGCGCGCTTCCAATTCTCATCACCATGGGCGAGCCTTCCGGTATCGGTCCGGAAGTCGCACGCGCGGCGTTCGATCATTTCGGTGGCAAGGTGGGTACGCATCCCCTGAAGCTGGTGGGCGATGCGGCGGTGCTGGGCGCGCGCAAGGATGCATTGATCCCGACCCATTCGAAGGTTTCCGCGGTTCCCGGAACACCCGATACCGCCAACGCCGCCGCCGTCACCGAGGCCATCGAGATCGCCGTGAAGGCCTGCCTGGAAGGCGAGGCCGCGGCCCTGGTCACCGCCCCCATCCACAAATCGGTGCTGAACGCCGCGGGCTTCGCTTTTCCGGGCCATACCGAATTCCTCGCCCACCTCACCGGCGCGCGCCGCGCCGTGATGATGCTGGCCAGCGACACGTTGCGGGTGGTGCCGCTGACCATCCACATGCCGGTGGCCGATGTGCCCAGGGCCATCACCAAACAATCGGTGTTCGACACCGCCGAGATCATCCTGACCGCGCTGCGCCGCGACTTCGGAATCCTCAATCCGCGCCTGGCAGTGGCCGGCCTCAATCCCCATGCCGGGGAAGACGGCGTGCTGGGCGGCGAAGACGCGGGCGTCATCGCGCCGGCCATCGCGGCGCTGAAGGCGCGCGGCTTTGCGGTGCGCGGGCCGCTGTCCGCCGACACGCTGTTTCATGAAGAAGCGCGCAAGACTTACGACGCGGCGCTGTGCATGTATCACGACCAGGCACTGATCCCGATCAAGACCCTGAGCTTCTGGGACGGGGTCAATGTCACCCTGGGGTTGCCCATCGTGCGCACCTCGCCCGACCACGGCACCGCGCTGGATATCGCCGGACAAGGCAAGGCCGATGCCCGCAGCATGATCGCGGCGGTGCAAATGGCCGCGGATATGGCCGATGCCCGCAGCCGATAAATTGCCACCGCTTCGCGATGTGATCGCCGCGCATGATTTGGCGCCCAAGAAATCGCTGGGCCAGAACTTCCTGTTCGACCTGAACCTCACCGCCAAGATCGCGCGCGCGGCGGGCGCAGCGGAGGGTGGCACCTTCTATGAAGTCGGGCCCGGCCCCGGCGGACTGACCCGCGCCCTGCTGGGCGAAGGCGCAGACAAGGTGATCGCGGTGGAGCGTGACGCGCGCTGCCTGCCGGCGCTGGAAGAGATCGCCGCCGCCTATCCGGGAAGACTGCAGATCATCTCCGATGACGCGCTGGAACTGGACGAAGCCGGCATCCTGCCGCGCGGGTCGCGCATCGCCGCCAACCTGCCCTACAATGTCGGCACCGCCATCCTGATCAAATGGCTGACCGCCGAAAGCTGGCCGCCGGTGTGGGCCAGCCTGACCCTGATGTTCCAGAAGGAAGTGGCCCAGCGCATCACCGCCAGACCCGGAACCGAGCATTATGGCCGGCTGTCGGTGCTGGCCCAGTGGCGCTGTACGGCAAAGCTGTTGTTCGACGTCAACCGCGGCGCCTTCGTGCCGCCGCCGTCGGTCACTTCGTCCATCGTGCGGCTGGAGCCGCGCGCGCAGCCGCTGGCGCCCTGCGCGCTCGCCGACCTGGAGAAAATCACCGCGGCCTCGTTCGGCCAGCGCCGCAAGATGTTGCGCCAATCGCTGAAAGCGCTTGGCGGCGAGGCATTGGCTGAAAAAGCCGGGATCGATCCCACGGCGCGGCCCGAAGACCTGACCATCGAACAGTTCGCGGCGCTCGCGCGGGCGCTCTGATCAGCCGAAGATGCTGCGCAGCAAGGTGGTCGAGCGCGCCGCCGGATTGGTGCGGATGGAGGCTTCTTCCACCGTCAGGTAATGGAACAACCCGTCCAGCGCCTTGCCGACGGTAAAATCCACAAGATCGAAGCTGCCCATCGCCTGGGCCACAAAGGGCATGGCGCCCACCCGGTCCTGCACCGATTTCAGCGCCCGCATCGCGCCCGCCCCGGTCAGCGCGGTGCTGACGATGGGATGGAATTCCGTCGTTAAGGTGCCCGAGG
>CAIUTH010000015.1 GCA_903902075.1 uncultured Alphaproteobacteria bacterium | reverse complement strand
GTTCCCCCCAAACCAACCCCGCGCGCCCTCATCGCTCAAGGCCCAAGCGATAACGTCCAACGGTTCCTCACCCGCCGCCAATTTTTTATCCTCTTCGTGCCACAAACCGAGTATGCCGCCCAGTGTTTCACCGCCTTTCAGTCGGCGGGCGCTGGCAATGATCGACTGGACGCGGCCAAGCCGGTGTTCGAGCGATGCAATCCGCTGTTGCCGGGTGCGCAAGGTATCAACCAGAAACCCCTGCAAACGCGCCGAATCGCCCCAACGCTCCCGCAATTCGCGCAGAACGGGTTCAATGGCATCGGCTGCCAGCTCGCCTTCATGAATCTGGTAATCGACGAAGACGCCCTGAACCAAGACGACAAACACGGTCGCTTTGCGCACGCAACCGACCTCGGCGCTATAAACCTGCTTGCCGGTGCCGTCCAGCCACAGGCGATCAAAATAGACGCGAACCCCCGGCACACTGCCATCGATCCAGTCGCCCAAGCGGTAATTATTCAAAACGCAGTCAAAGCGTTTGGTCTGGATTTCCTGCTCGCGGCCATCCAGTTCGATATAAAGCGAATCAAACATGCCCATGGCGATACTCCTCCATTATTGCGCCTTAAACATGGCAATTTACCATGACGCGTTCAAATGTACAGTATAATGCCGTACATGTTTCAAACAGTAAAGTGAAGCCGCCATGATTTCCGAACACGCCAGAACGGCCCGCATCGAGGCACGTATCGCCCCCGATGTGCTTAGCCTTGTGAAACAGGCCGCCGAAATGCAGGGTCGCAGCGTCAGCGACTTTGTGGTCTCCGCCGCCCAAGAGGCCGCACATCGCGCCATCGAGGAGGCCCAGATCATCCGCCTTTCCGCCGAAGACCAACGCCGCTTTGTCGAACTCCTGCTGAATCCGCCACTACACGCACCGGCTTTGGAACGCGCCAAAGAAGCCCATGCCGCGCTGTTTGGTTCGTAAGTGGCGGGGCCATTCCTCATTGAAGCGCTTGATTACAACCACGTCAGGAAAGGGTTTTTCTGCGGCGTCGAAGCGCTGGACCGGTATTTTTTGGAGCAGGTGTCACAGGACGTGCGGCGCAGGGCCACGGTCTGTTATGTCGCACTGGAGTCCGCAACGGACAAAGTAGCGGGTTACTACACGCTGGCCGCCGGCGGCATTCCCCTGTCGGACATGCCGGAGCCTATCATCAAACGCCTTCCCCGTTACCCTTCCGTCCCGGTTGCCCGATTGGGACGCCTCGCCGTCGATCTTGGCTACCAAGGCCGTCGGCTGGGCGGCGCTCTTCTATGGGATGCCATGAGTCGGGCCTCGCGTTCCGAAATGGCGGTTTTTGCCTTGGCGGTCGATGCCAAGGACGACCAGGCCGAAGCCTTTTACCGGCATCATGGGTTCGTCGGCTTCGGTTCCGCCCCAAGGCAACTCATTCTCCCGCTCGACAAGGATTCAGGTATGCGTTGATATGGGTGAGTTTTCACAAACGGACGTAAACCCTCACAGGATTTTGTAAAAGTCAGACTTCATGAGGGTTTGCGCTGAATTCGAGCCACCCAATTTTGACCCGTTTTCCTTGGCGGTCTTCCTTGGCCCTTCAAGGTTCGGCGGGGTGCTTCTGGTCAGTGGCATGAGTCTATGACTGATGCGCGTCCCCGGACGGTCGGGCAGGGCTAGGCAAGCCCAGTTGCCTGACCACATCTGACGCCAGCAGGAAATAGAAGGGTTCCACCCCAAATCCGTAAATGGCGTCCATGCCGCGCCCCATCGCGTCGTCGTTCAGCATCTCGGCGGTGATGCCCGGCCCCAACAACCGTTCCACCGGTTTGCCCCTGAAAAAATCCGGCGTCAGGTACAAGGCCCGCTGCACGAAGCCCAGGCCGATGATGATCATCGCCTTGACCGCCACCCCCACGGAGACTTGGCGCTGGCCCAAGTCCTGCGGGATCATGGCATCGATTTTTTCGACCAAGCCCAACTCATCGACCATGCCCGCCAC
>CAIUTH010000014.1 GCA_903902075.1 uncultured Alphaproteobacteria bacterium | reverse complement strand
TCTTGCTCCTGTTGTGCGGCTCCACCCTGGTGAACTATGCGCTGGGCCGGGAGATCGAACGGCGCCGCGCCAAAGGCAAAGGCCGCCGGCCGCTACTGATCGCCGGGCTGGTGTTCAACCTTGGCCTGATCGCCACCTTCAAATACGACACCTTGCTGGTGGGCACCGCCAACCAGATCTTCGGCATCGGCCTGCCGCTGCCCAACTTCTTCCTGTCGCTGGCCATCAGCTTCTTCACCTTCGAGCAGATCAGCTATCTGGTGGATGCCGATGCCGGCAAGACGCACAATTATTCGCTGCTGGATTACGCACTATTCGTCGCCTATTTCCCGCATCTGATCGCCGGCCCCATTGTGCGCCACAACGATTTGATCCCGCAATTTCGCCAGATGCGGAGCCGCAACGATGATCTGGCGTCGGGCGTCACGCTGTTCACCCTTGGCCTGGCCAAGAAAAGCCTGATCGCCGACAACCTGGCGCCCTTCGCCGACGCCATCTTCAATGCCGCCGGGCGCGGCACGCAACTGGGCGCCACCGACAGCTGGCTGGGCATGCTGTTCTTCGCCTTCCAGATCTATTTTGATTTTTCCGCCTATTCCGACATGGCACTGGGGTCTTCGCTGATGCTTGGCATCCGCCTGCCGGTGAATTTCCATTCGCCCTACAAGGCGGCCAGCATCATCGAGTTCTGGCGGCGCTGGCACATCTCGCTGTCGGCGTTCCTGCGCGACTATCTCTACATATCCCTGGGCGGCAATCGGCAGGGACCGGCGCGACGCTATCTGAACCTGTTCATCACCATGCTGCTGGGCGGGCTCTGGCACGGCGCCAGCTGGACCTTCATGCTGTGGGGCGGGCTGCACGGCCTGTTCTTGTCCATCAATCACTCCTTCCGCCACGCCACCAAGGGCATGCGCGCGCCCGCCGCCCTGAAGCTACCGCTGCACGCCGCGTCCGTGGCGCTGACCTTCCTGGCCACATCACTGGCCTGGATCGTGTTCCGCGCACCCAACTTGGCATCGGCGCGCAATGTCGCCGAGGGCCTTGTGGGCCTGGGCCATTCCGCTGTGGTGAATTTCTCGTCGCTGGCGGCGGTGGCGCTGCTGCTGCTGTTCGGCATGGTGTGGTTCATGCCCAATTCCATGGAACTGATGTGGCGGTACAATCCCGCCTTGCCCTCGCCCTATGACAACCAGCCAGTGAAACCCGCGCCTTTCCTGTCCTGGAAACCCACGCCATGGAATGCCGCCGCCTATGGCCTGCTCTGCATCGTGGCGGTGCTGGCGCTGTCCAATCTCAAACCCTTCATCTACTTCCAGTTCTGATGGAAAAAACCCGCTATCCCGTCTGGTTTCTAGGCACGGTGCTTGCGGCCATCACCGCGCTGGCGGCCTTCAACGCCTGGGCGGAGCATTTCATCCTGGCCCATCCCGCCGGCGGCAGTGTGCAGACCCTGTCGGGCTTCGAACGCGCGGTGAAGCCAGCCTGGCTCAAAGCGGTTCAACCCGAACTTGTGTTCGTCGGCTCCAGCCGGGTTCGCGACGCCTTTGATCCGGTCTTGGTCGATCCGGCCTTGCATGTGCGCAGCTTCAACTACGGCGCTTCCAGCATGTCGCCCTATGAGGCACGCCGCCTGGTGCAGGACACGCTGGCACATCCCTCCGTGAAGACCATCCTGGTGTCGTTGGATGCCTTCACCGGCAATGGCGGCGCCGGCGAAGCCCTGCCCAGCTTCGATGAGACGCGCCTGTCGGTAACGCCGGACGGCGCGCCCACCCCGCGCCGCGGCTTGTGGTTGTTTACCACCCGTTACCTGAGCGGCGGCGCGCTGGGCATGAATGCCCTGGGCGTCTATGCGCTGGCGCGGCTGAAGCGGGGCGAGACCGCCGCCGACCGGCCTGATATCTTCGGCGCCTACAACCATATGACCGAAGCGGTGATGCGGCGCGACCTGAACTATCGGCGGGCACGCAGCATGAGCATGGGCCCGCGCGCCCGCGGCGAGCTGGCAGCGATGCTGGCGGCGGCCTGCCGGTCGGGCGTCAAGCTGATCGTGTATTTCCCCCCCGATCAAACCGCCATCGTGCGGCAATACCGGCAGACCGACGCCGTGGGCCTGGACGCCTTCAAGCAGGATGTACGGACGGAAGTCGCGCGCCATAATGCAAACTGCCCGGGCCAGGCGGGGCTGTTCGACTTCATGCAGCCGAACGCTCTCACCACAGAAACGATGGTGAAAGGCTCAAGTCCCGATTACGTGGATCTGGTGCACGTCCGTCCGCCCGCAGGCCTTTGGCTGCTGCGGAAGATGGGCGTGACCGGAAACCAACCTTAGGAGGTCGTGCTAGGCGTAACAGTGGTGGGGCAGTTCGTGGCGCTGCACGCGGCGTTGTTACTGTTACTCATGGCAACCGCGATTCCGGC
>CAIUTH010000013.1 GCA_903902075.1 uncultured Alphaproteobacteria bacterium | reverse complement strand
TGGATCACCGCATCGCCATGAGCTTTTTAACGATGGGGTTGGCGTCACAGAAACCGGTGGCGGTGGATGACGTCACCATGATCGCAACCTCCTTCCCCGAATATCAGGATTTGATGTCCAACCTTGGCGCGGTTATGGAAGCGCCATGAGTATTGTGATTGCTGTCGACGGTACCGCCGCAAGCGGGAAGGGCACGCTGGCCAAGAAGCTGGCGGCCCATTTTGGATTTGCCCATCTGGATTCCGGCGCGCTCTATCGCCTGACCGCGCTCAGCGTGCTGGAGAAGAATGGCGATCCCTCCAACGAGGCCGACGCCCTGAAAGGGGCCCAGACCATCGACTTCAATCGCGCCGGCGATCCGGCCATCCGCACCGACATTGTCGGCAAGGCCGCATCCCAGGTCGCCGCCATCCCGGCGGTGCGCGACGCGCTGCTCGACTTTCAGCAGAACTTCCTGGCCCATCCCCCCGGAGGCAGCCCGGGCGCGGTGATGGACGGGCGCGACATCGGCACCGTTATCTGCCCCGGCGCAACCGCCAAGCTGTATGTGGATGCCAAGCTGGAAATCCGGGCCCGCCGCCGCTGGCAGGAACTCAAGGGCATGGGAATTCGCCGGGCCGAACAGGATGTTGTGGCCGAACTGGGGGCCCGGGACGCGGCCGACAAGTCCCGCCCGGTTTCCCCCCTGAAACAGGCCCAGGACGCCGACTTGCTGGATACCTCCGATTTGGGTATAGACGCCGCGTTCGCGGCAGCCCTTGCCTTGGTTTCTCCCAAGGTCGACGGCGCGCTCAAGGACCGCCACAGGGGCTAAGGAGGCCCGGCGGCCTAAAGGGCATCCCGCTTACTTATCCAAAACCCAACCCGCCCGGGGTTCGCTCCGGGAAGTCCGTCCGTAACCCCATGGGGCATCGGATCGGCATGAACGATTGTTAGGACTGCTGAATGGCTCGCGCCGCAACCAAAGACCGTACCGTTGAATCCATGTCCACGCCTTCGCGCGAAGATTTCGCCGCGATGCTGGAGCAAAGCTTCGAAACCCAGTCCCCCCAGGAAGGCCAGGTCATCAAGGGCACCATCGTCGCCATTGAAAACGACTTCGCCATGGTGGACGTCGGCCTGAAGACCGAAGGCCGCATCTCCCTCAAAGAATTCGCCATGCCGGGCATCCCCGCCGACATCAAGGTGGGCGATACGGTGGAAGTTTACCTTGAGCGCGTTGAGAACGCGCTCGGTGAAGCTGTCCTGTCCCGTGACAAGGCCCGCCGCGAAGAAAGCTGGGTCAAGCTGGAAAAGGCGTTCAACGATGTCACCCGCGTTACCGGCGTGATCTTTGGCCGCGTCAAGGGCGGCTTCACCGTCGACCTCGACGGCGCCGTGGCCTTCCTGCCGGGCTCGCAGGTTGACGTGCGCCCGATGCGCGATGTCGGCCCGCTGATGAATCAGCCGCAGCTGTTCCAGATCCTGAAGATGGACCGCCGCCGCGGCAATATCGTGGTGTCGCGCCGTGCCGTTCTGGAAGAACGCCGCGCCGAGGAACGCACCTCGCTGGTGGCATCGCTGCAGGAAAAGCAGATCGTCGAAGGCGTGGTCAAGAACATCACCGACTATGGCGCCTTCGTGGACCTGGGCGGCGTGGACGGCCTGTTGCACGTCACCGACATCGCCTGGCGCCGCGTCTCCCACCCGACCGAAGTGTTGTCGGTTGGCCAGACCGTCACCGTGCAGATCATCAAGATCAACCACGAAACCCAGCGCATCTCACTGGGCATGAAGCAGTTGCAGACCGATCCCTGGGAAGGTGTTGCCGCCAAGTACCCGGTGGGCGTGCAGTTCAAGGGCAAGGTCACCAACGTCACCGATTACGGCGCCTTCGTGGAGCTGGAACCGGGTGTCGAAGGCCTGGTCCATGTCTCGGAAATGTCCTGGGTCAAGAAGAACATGGCCCCCTCCAAGCTGGTCACCCCCGGCACGGATGTGGACGTCGCCGTGCTGGAAGTGGATTCCAACAAGCGCCGCATCAGCCTTGGCCTGAAGCAGACCCAGGAAAATCCCTGGAACTCCTTCACCGCCAACCATCCGGCGGGCAGCACCATCGAGGGCGAGATCAAGTCGATCACCGAGTTCGGCCTGTTCATCGGCCTGGATTCGGACATCGACGGCATGGTCCATCTGTCCGACCTGTCCTGGTCCACTGCGGGCGAGGAAGCCATCAAGACCTATGAAAAGGGCCAGGTCGTGAAGGCCAAGGTCCTGGACATCGATATCGAGAAGGAACGCGTCTCGCTCGGCATCAAGCAGCTCGAGAACGATCCGATCGAAAAGGCCGGCCCATCGGGCGGCGCCTTGCGCAAGGGTTCGGTCGTAACCGGCTCGGTCACGGAAGTGAACGATGGCGGCATCGAAGTGGAAATCGAAGGCGGCGTGCGCGCCTTTATCCGCCGTGCCGACCTGGCCCGCGACCGCAACGACCAGCGCCCGGAACGCTTCGGCAAGGGCGACAAGGTCGACGCGCTGGTGACCAGCATCGACAAGGCCAGCCGCAAGGTCAGTCTGTCCATCAAGGCCCGTGAAATCTCGGAAGAGAAGGAAGCCGTGGCACAGTTCGGGTCCTCGGACTCGGGTGCCAGCCTTGGCGACATCCTGGGCGCGGCCCTCAAGAAGAAGACCCCCAAGAAGAAGGGTGCCGCTGCGGCCGACGAGGACGAGGAATAGTCCTTACCGGCATCGCAACAACAGGGGCGCGGAGCAATCCGCGCCCTTTTTGTTTGGGCCGCCGTGAACCCAATGGGCGCTGAAGCGTACAGACAAAGGTTGGGGGTTTTTCAGAATCACTCTAGCAATTCACCCACATCACTGATGAGGAGTTGAGTCATGGCAAAGAAGAAGAGCAAGCTGGCCACGCGCGCCGCCGAACTGGAAGCCGCGGTTGCGGGTCTGTTCAGCGGGTCCCCTGCACCGGCCAAGAAGAAGAAAAAGAAGAAGGCCAAGAAGGCCAAGGTCGTGAAGGCCGCCAAGAAGGTCGTGAAAAAGGCCAAGAAGGCGGTCAAGAAGGCCAAGAAGAAGTCCAAAAAGAAGTAGTTTTGGCTTGCATACGGTCAGAGGCGCTGCCCCATGGGCGGCGCCTCTTTCTTTTGGGGCCTTCCTTTTGTTCAGGGCCCGGCTAGAGTTCCCCAAAATACAACAAGGGGACGCTCATGACCTTTCAACGCCTTCTGATCGTGGCTGCGCTGGCGGCCTTACCTCTGGCTGCTTCGGCCCAGCCCCAAGGCGCGCCGGCGCCTGCTGCGCCGCACACCACCGGCTTTGACGCCTTTGTCTACCAGCCGGCGGCCGATGTGGCGGCGCTGACCCACCGCACCGACGGCAAGCCCCAGTCCAAGATCGTGATCGATCACGAAAACTACTTCATCGAATATGTCACGCGGGTCATCAACACCAACGCCGAGGCCCATAACCACTGGTACGATTACATCCATGTGCTGGAGGGCGAAGGCTCCATCACCTATGGCGGCACCCAGGAAGGCGGCACCGATTCCGGCTTGGGCGAAATCCGCGGCGGCAAGCTGGTGGGAGGCAAATTCCAGATCCTGAAGCCCGGCGACCGGCTGGTGATCCCGCCCGGCATGCCGCACATCTTCACGGCCACGCCGGGCCACACCTTTACCTATCTGATCTTCAAGCAACGGGTCTGAAGCCCCAAAGGAGTTCTCGCATGCGTATTCTGATCGCCGTGGCCGTCCTTGCCGCCATCCCCGCCTTGGCCCAGACCGCCGCCAAGGCCCCGTTCACCGCCGTCGAAAACCTGTCGCCGGAAAAGACCGTGCGCCATGTCACGGGTGCGGAGCTGGAAGCCACCATGAAGAAGGGCATGACCCCGGGCGCCTTCTATTCCCAGATCCTGCTGTCCAAACATGACGGCTACCAGATCATCAACACCATCCGCGACAAGGACGGCCAGGCCGAAGTCCATGCCGACTGGAACGACAATCTCTTCGTCCAGGAAGGCGAAGCCAATTTCGTCACAGGCGGCACCCAGGTGGACGCCAAGGACACCGCGCCCGGCGAAAAGCGTGGCACCTCCATCAAGGGCGGGGCCACCGTGACCATGCGGGCCGGCGACTACTTCTTTGTGCCGGCCGGCACGCCGCACCAGATGCTGGTCCCGGCGGGCAAGCGCATCCGCTTCATCGCCTTTAAAACGCACAAGTAATTCAACCCCCTCCGGTTTCAGCTTACGCTTGGCTCCCTTCGGTCGCCTGCGCACGCTGAAACCACCTCCCCCTTGCCTTGCTTCGCAAGAAGGGGGAGACGGGCCTGTGCTGTCGGATAGCTAACTCGCTTCGCCGAGAAGTTCGACCTTCTTGGGCCGCAACAGCAGGTTCGCCGCCAGCCCGCCCATGATCAGCAGGCAGGCGATGATCTTCCAGGGTGGCATGGGCTCGGCCAGCACCAGCGCCGAAGCGCCCATGCCGAATACCGGCACCAGCAGGGACAGCGGCGCCACCGTGCTGGCGGGATAGCGTGACAAGAGCCAGGCCCACATGGTGTAGCCGAACAGGGTATTGGCCGCGCTCTGCCACACCAGGGTCGGCCAGATGATTCCGCTGGCGTTGGCCACGTCGTGCAGGATGCGGGTTGGACCTTCCAGCAGCAGCGATGCGGCCAGGAGGCCGGGCATGGCGAACAGGCTGGCCCATACCACATAGGCCACCGGGTTCATCGGCGTGCCCATGGCGGCGGCAGCGCGCGATGCTTCGCGGGTGGTCTGGTTGCTGATCGCCCAGCACATGGCGCCCCCCAGGGTCAGCGCCAGCCCCGTGGGGGTAATGTCATGGCCATTATGCGCCAGGATCACGGCGATGCCGGCGATGGCCGGGACCAGCCCCAGCAGGTGGTTCAGGCGCGGCCTCTCGCCGGTGCGCTGGGCCGCCACCGCGATGGTGAAGAAGACCTGCGTCTGCATCACCACCGACGCGACGCCGGGCGAGATAAAGCCGTTCATGGCGATATAGAGAAGCCCGAACTGGCCCGCGCCCACGCTGAAGCCATAAAGCGCCAGGCTGCCCCAGGAGACGTTGGGCTTCTTGAAGAACAGGATGGCCGGAAACAGGGTCAGGGCGAAACGGATAGCCGCCATCAGGAGCGGCGGCAACATGCCCAGGCCCCAGCGCACCACCACGAAGTTGCTGCCCCAGATGAACATGACCAGCACGCCTAGCGCCAGGTCACGCGTGGACAGGTGCGCCGCGGTTCTGTGAGATGTCATGCCGCCCCGCCGCGGATGGCGCTCTTGCGCGGCCGCCACAACAGGTTCACCGCCAGCCCGGCCATGATCAGCAAGGTGGCGTCGATTTTCCACAGCGGCAGGGGTTCGTGCAGGATGACGGCGCTGGCGCCGAAGCCGAACACCGGCACCAGCAGCGACATGGGCGCCACCGTGGCGGCGGGATAGCGCGACAACAGCCAGGCCCAGCAGGCATAGCCGAACATGGTGTTGCCCACCGATTGCCAGATGACCGCCGCCCAGGTGACCGGAGTGGCCTGGCCGATGCCACTCAGGATCGCGGCAGGTCCTTCCAGCAACAAGGACAAGGTCAGCAGCGGCGGCACCGCGAACAGCGCCGCCCACACCACATAGGCCAGCATGTTGACCTTGCCGGCCTCGCGGCTTGCCTGGTTGCCAAACGCCCAGCCCATCGCCGCCACCAATACCAGCGCCACCCCGGCCAGGGTCGCGCCGTCGCCGTTATGGCTGGCGATCACGCCCATGCCCGCCAGCGCCAGGGCGAAGGCCGCCATCTGGTGCGGCTTGATGCGTTCGCCGGTGCGCAGCATGGAAAGCCCGATAGTGAAGAAGACCTGCATCTGCACCACCAGCGAAGCCAGCCCCGGCGAGATGCGGCCATGCATGGCGATGAACAGGATGCCGAACTGGAACAGGCCGATGGCCACGCCATAAATGGCGAGGTTCGACCACGGCACGTTGGGCTTCTTCAGGAAGACAGCCATGGGCACGAAGACAAAGAGGAATCGCAGGGTCGCGAAGAACAACGGCGGCAAGGCGTTCAGCCCCAGCCGGATCACCACGAAATTGGTGCCCCAGACGAACACGATCGCCATCGCCAGCAATGCGTCGCGCCAGGAAAGTTGCGGTGACATGAAATCCCCGAGTCGAGGCGACTATATAAGGTTCCGCGTTCGCTCCGGTCTGCAAATGCAGCATGGCGGCCCCCGGATTAAGCGACATTTGCCGGATATTTTAGAGGCATTTCAAAGGCCGGTGAAACCGCAGTGCAGAAACCGCATTGAATAATCAGTCCCGCAAAACATCTTGTGGGCGGCATCGCCGGGTCTTTTATAGGTTCGGCGCGTTGTATCGGGCATGACCGATCACAATAGCGACAAGTCCGCGCCCGTTCCGATGGAAATGCCCATGTCCCAGGGCAAGGACGGCAAGGTGCCCGACAAGGTGGTGCCCGTCCCCGCCGATGATCCCGCCGTGTCGGCCCTGGCCGACGAGCTCCACGCCAATGCCTGAGCGGCTGTAACCGCGGCGCCTTGCCAGCGAACTCCCTGCAGACGTGCTAGAAGCCGTGCGGGAGTTGAACGTCATGATCCTGTTCCTGTTGTCCTATCTGGGCGGCGTGCTGACCATTCTCAGCCCCTGCATCCTCCCGGTGCTGCCGTTCGTGTTCGCGCGCTCGGATCAGCCCTTTGTGCGCTCCGGACTGCCGCTGCTGCTGGGCATGGCGGTGACCTTTGCCGCCATCGCCACCCTGGCAACCCTGGGGGGGAGCTGGGCGGTGCATGCCAATCAATGGGGCCGCATCGCCGCCATGGTGCTGTTGACCCTGTTTGGTCTCACGCTTTTGCTGCCGTCCCTGGCCGACCGGCTGACACGGCCGCTGGTGGCGCTGGGCTCGCGTCTTTCCAACCAGGCCAATGAAGCGGGGCAGGGCAGCATCGGCGCTTCGCTGCTGCTGGGCGTGGCGACGGGCCTCTTGTGGGCGCCCTGCGCCGGCCCGATCCTGGGCCTGATCCTGACCGGCGCCGCCATCAAGGGTGCCAGCGCATCCACCACGCTTCTGCTGCTCTTCTATGCTGCCGGTGCGGCCACCTCGCTGGCCGCCGCCTTGCTGATCGGCGGCAAGCTGTTCGCCGCCATGAAGAAATCCTTGGGTGCGGGCGAATGGATCCGCCGCGTGCTGGGCGTGCTGGTGCTGGCGGGTGTCGTCGCCATCGCGCTGGGTTTCGATACCGGCCTTCTCACCCGATTGTCGCTGACCCGCACCACCGGGGTGGAGCAATCGCTGCTGGAAAAAGTCGGCCTGGGCCGCAAGGCGGAAAATACCGCCGTCGCCGGCAGCAATCTTCCCACGGAGGGCTCCATGCCGGAGCTGAACGGCGCGGTGGAATGGCTGAACTCGCCGCCGCTGACCCGCGCCCAGCTGCGCGGCAAGGTGGTGCTGGTGGATTTCTGGACCTATTCCTGCATCAACTGCCTGCGCGCGCTGCCCTACACCAACGCCTGGGCCGCGAAGTACAAGGACGCCGGGCTGGTGGTGATCGGCGTGCATGCGCCGGAATTTGCCTTCGAGAAAGTGCCCGCCAACGTCAGGCAGGCTGTGAAGGATTTGGGTGTCACCTATCCGGTGGCGCTGGATAACAATCTGGCGATCTGGCAGGCCTTCAACAATCAATATTGGCCGGCGCATTATTTCATCGATGCCCAGGGCCGCATCCGCCATCACCATTTCGGCGAAGGCGAATATGACCAGTCCGAGCGCGTCATCCAGCAGCTGCTGCGCGAAGCAGGACGCAGCGACATCCCCGGCGGCATCGTCGATCCCAGGGCCCAGGGCGTGCAGGCCGCGGCCGCGCCGCTGGACAGCGCCATCTCGCCGGAAACCTATGTCGGTTATGGCAGGGGCGCCAATTTCGCCTCCGGAGCGCCGCATCCCGACAAGGCGGCGGTGTATGACACGCCTTATCCCTTGCAGCCCGACCAGTGGGGCCTGAGCGGCCGCTGGATCATCGGCGAGGAAAGCTCATCCTTGGCGGCGGTTGGCGGCAAGATCACCTTCCGCTTCCATGCCCGCGACCTGCACCTGGTGCTGGGGCCGGGTGCCGACAACAAGTCCGTGCGCTTCAAGGTCACCCTGGACGGCCAGCCCCCGGGGGATGCCCATGGCATGGACACCGATGCCGGCGGCAATGGCACGGTCACTAGCCAGCGGCTCTATCAGCTGGTGCGCGGGAAGGCGTCCGGCGACCATACCTTCACCATCCAATTCCTGGACCCTGGGGTGCAGGCCTTCGCCTTTACCTTCGGCTGAAGCCATGGCATGGCGAAAGCCATGACAACGGCTCTCATCATCCTCTTTGCCGTCTCGGTATGGGCGGGCATCCAGAACGCGCTGGCAGGCGGGGGCACCTTCCTGATGCTGCCGGCGCTGATGTTCACCGGCATGACGGCGCTGTCGGCCAACATCACCTCCACCGTGGCGCTGTTTCCCGGCCAGATCACCTCCTGCTGGGGCGGGCGCGGCCATGTCTCCGGCGCAGGGGGCCTGCCGTTCAAGGCGCTGGTGGGCATCTCGCTGGCGGGGGGCATCCTGGGCGCCATCCTGCTGCTGGAAACGCCGTCCAGCATCTTCAAGGCGCTTGTGCCCTGGCTGGTACTGTTCGCCACCAGCCTGTTCGCCTATGGCAGCTTCGTGCCGCGCAAGGCGGATCGTCCGCCGATGCTGGGCGCCGTTGGCGCCGGCCTGGCGCAGTTCTGCATTGCTGTTTATGGCGGCTATTTCGGTGGCGGCATCGGCTTTCTGATGCTGGCGGCGCTGACCGCGGCGGGCCTTGCCATCCGCAACGCCAATGCCACCAAGAATGTGCTGGCCGGTGTGATGAATGCCAGCGCCGTGGCGCTGTTCGTCTTTTCACCGCAGGTCCATTGGTTGCAGGCCGGCATTGCCTGCGTCG
>CAIUTH010000012.1 GCA_903902075.1 uncultured Alphaproteobacteria bacterium | reverse complement strand
TGGATCTTTTTCGTCTTCATGGCGGTCAGTTTCTCGGGCGTGGTGATCGCCTGGCCGCAGACCTTGGGGCTGAACCCGCCGGGCTTTAATCCGCGCCAGATGCCCAAGGTCGAGGTGCAGGACACCAAGCGGCTGGGCGCCACCGAAGCGGTGATCGCGGCGCAAACGGCGGTGCCCGATCTGGTGCCGCGCGTCATCACCATTCCGGCCCGCCCCAATGCGCCCATCACGGTCGGCTATCTCAGCAATGGCGCCATGAACGCCCAGGTGCTGGTCGATCCCTATAGCGGCAAGGTGCTGCAGGTGCGCGACCAGTCCGAACGCTTCCTGGCCTGGATGCGTCCGGTCCATGATGGCAGCCTGAACGGCGTGTGGCGCTTCCTGGTATTCCTGTCGGGACTGGTGCCGCTGCTGTTTATCGTCACCGGCATCATCATGTGGGCCAAGAAGCGCAAGCGCCGCATCCCCATGACCGCCATGACCGACGAGGTGGCGCTGCCCGACGACGAGGATGAAGCATGACCGTCCAGTTCCCGCTCGGTGCGCTCGACAATTCCCACATGGTGCGCCCCAGGACGCGCCCTGCGTTCGACCGCGCCAAGCTGGTCAGCATCGGCATCACCATCGCCATCCATGCCCTGATCCTGGTGGGGGCGCTGACGGTGGTGCAGGTGTCGCATACTAGGGTGATGCAGGAATTGTCGGTGCATATCGCGCCCCGGAAAATCGAACCGGCCAAGGAGATCGTCGCCCCGCCGCCCAAGCTGATCCAGCCCACCATCATGACCATGCCGCTGCCCGAAGTGACGGTCCGCACGGTGACGCCGCCGCCGGTCATGGCGCAGCCATCGGTGGCGCCGGCCGCGCCTACCCCGCCCGCCGCCGCGCCGACCGGCTCGGGCGAGGGACGTGACAGTTTCCTGGGACGGCTTTTGGCCCAGCTCAACCGCTTCAAGCAGTATCCGCGCACCGCACGCCAGGCCCATATCGAGGGCGTGGTGATGCTGCATTTCGTGATGGACGCGCAAGGCAAGGTGATCAGCTATGAGATCGCCAAGAGCAGTGGACGCCCGATTCTGGATACCGAGGCGCTGGCCTTGATCCAGCGGGCCCAGCCCTTGCCTGCGCTGCCGGCGGATTTCCCCACCCGCACCCTGGATGCCATTGTCCCCATCGAGTTCTCGCTGAATCACTGAGTTGAGGGCCGCCCGATTTCTGCGGCCAGACGCCTCAGCCGGGCCGCTTTTCCGGGCTTCCCCGCCCGCTTTGCGCGGACAGAATCTGTGCTAGCCTTCCGGCCGCCTGGACCGGGAAACACCGGTCGGCGCACCGATTTTGGGGAGTTTTCATGGAAAAGAAGTCACGACGCGGCCTGTTGACCAAAACCGTGGCCGCCGCAGCCGCCGCCACTGCGCTGGCCGCGACCGGCGCCGATGCCAAGTCCAAGGCCGCACCCAAGTTGACCAAGCGCTCGCCCTATCCGCCGCGCGATCCTTTGGCTGGTAAGCCGATGTTCAGCCGCGGCGTCGCTTACGGCAACATGATTTTCATCTCCGGTATCGGCTACCACAAGCCCGGCACCATCGCCGAGCACACCAAGGGCGTGCTGGACGAGCTGTCCCAGGCCCTGACCGATGCCGGTTCCTCGCTGCAGCAGTGCCTGAAGGTCACTGTTTTCCTGGCCGACCTGAAGGATTACGCGGCCATGAACGAAGTCTATAAGAGCTACGACTGGGGTGACGTGCCGCCAGTGCGCACCACCACGGCCGCGGCCGGTGTGCCGGGCAATTCGCTCGTGGAAATCGACGTCATCGCCTACATCTAGGCGCATATTACACAAGGGGTTGGATATGGGTTTGTTCGGCAAGTGGTCGCGTCGCGATCTGTTGAAGAGTTCGAGTGCGGTGGCGGGTGTTGCCGCGGCGCCGGCGGCGGCGCTGGCCGCACCGGCCAAGCCCAAGGACATGGTCGTCCATTCCGGCACGATGGAGAACAACCTCTTCACCGAAGTCGGCGTACGCCCGATCCTGAATGCACGCGGCACCTACACCATCATCAGCGGCTCGCGCTCGCTCCCCCAGGTCAAGCAGGCCATGTTCGAGGCCTCGCATTACTACGTCCAGATGGACGAGATGATGGAAGGGGTGGGCAAGGAACTGGCCCGGCTGAACGGCTGGGCAGTCGACCGGCTGGTGGCAGAAGCCGGGCGTCTTGATGAAGTGTTCCGGCGCCTCACCACCTCTGACACACGCGACGGAGCCGAGGGGCAGCCATGAACAAGATCGGCACCATCTTCCGGCGCGAATTCGGCGGCTATTTCGCAACGCCGCTGGCCTATGTCTTCATCGTGATCTTCCTGTTTGTCACGGGCATCTTCACCTTCTACCTTGGTCGCTTCTTCGAGCGGG
>CAIUTH010000011.1 GCA_903902075.1 uncultured Alphaproteobacteria bacterium | reverse complement strand
AGCTGTTCTCGCCGGTGGGTGCCCACATCGTGTCCATGCTGAGCAGGTTGACGAAGAAGTCATTCGACAGCACGCCCACCTTGTCGGTGAAGACGCCGTCCCTGGAGACACCGGCGCCCAGCACGCGCAACCCGCCCACCAGCACCGTCATTTCCGGCGCCGTGAGGGTCAGCAGCTGCGCCCGGTCCACCAGCGCTTCCTCCGGCGCCATCAGTTGCGGCTTGGCGGTGCGATAGTTGCGGAAGCCGTCGGACAGGGGCTCCAGCGGCGCAAACGAGTCCACATCGGTCTGTTCGGCGCTGGCATCGCCGCGACCGGACGCAAACGGCACCGTCACGCTGACGCCGGCATCCTTGGCCGCCTTTTCCACGCCGACATTGCCCGCAAGCACGATCAGGTCCGCTAGGCTGACCTTGCCGGACTCCTTTTGGATGGCTTCCAGCTTGGCCAGCACTTTGGACAGCTGCGCGGGCTGGTTCACGTCCCAGTCCTTCTGCGGGGCCAGCCGAATGCGCGCACCATTGGCGCCGCCGCGCTTGTCCGAACCGCGGAAGGTCGAGGCCGAAGCCCAGGCGGTCGAAACCAGCTCGGACACCGACAGGCCGCTGGTCGCGATCTTGTCCTTCAGCGTCTTGACCTCGGCATCGCTGAGCGCCGTGCCGGCGGGGACGGGGTCCTGCCAGATCAGGGTTTCCTTCGGCACCAACGGGCCGAGATAGCGCTGGATCGGGCCCATGTCGCGATGGGTGAGCTTGAACCAGGCCCGCGCAAAAGCCTCCGCGAACTGATCCGGATTCTCCAGGAAGCGGCGGGAGATTTTCTCGTAGGCCGGATCAAAGCGCAGCGCCAGGTCCGAGGTCAGCATGGTCGGCAGCTTTTTCTTCGACGGATCATGCGCATCGGGAATGTCGGCGACCGCGCCCTTGGCCTGCCATTGATGCGCGCCGCCGGGGCTCTTGGTCAGTTCCCATTCGAACTTGAACAGGTTCTCGAAGAAGTGGTTGGACCATTTTGTCGGGGTCTGCGACCAGGTGACTTCCAGCCCGCTGGTGATGGCATCGGCGCCGGAGCCACTAGCATGGCGGCTGCGCCAGCCCAGGCCCTGGTCCTCGATCACCGCGCCTTCCGGTTCGGCGCCCACAAAGGACGGATCGCCCGCGCCATGGGTCTTGCCGAAGGTATGGCCGCCGGCGATCAGCGCCACGGTCTCTTCGTCATCCATCGCCATGCGGGCGAAGGTGTCGCGGATATCGCGGGCCGAAGCCTTGGGATCGGGATTGCCGCCCGGGCCTTCCGGATTGACGTAGATCAGACCCATCTGCACCGCGCCCAGCGGGTTCCGCAGCTGGCGCTCGCCGGTGTAGCGTTCATCGCCCAGCCAGGAGCCTTCTGGGCCCCAATAGAGTTCTTCGGGCTCCCACTGGTCGGTGCGGCCGCCGGCAAAGCCGAACGTATTGAAGCCCATCGACTCTAGCGCGACATTGCCCACCAGCACGAACAGGTCAGCCCAAGAAATCTTGTTGCCGTATTTCTGCTTGATCGGCCACAACAGGCGCCGCGCCTTGTCCAGGTTGGCATT
>CAIUTH010000010.1 GCA_903902075.1 uncultured Alphaproteobacteria bacterium | reverse complement strand
TGGCCCAGCCGGCAGGCGTTCCGGCGGACCAGGTCTTGCGCTGCGCCGGTGTCACGCTGCGTTCCAGATCGGCGGCGATGACGCCTGTGTCGTATCCCAGGGACTGCACCACATCGGCATCCCACACCTTGTGTAGGCTGGCGCGCTCGCGGCCCATGGCGACATGCACGTCATTGCCGCCCCGGTCGCCGTCATCGGCGGCATGCAGCGGCTGGTGGATATCGGCGATGAAATGGATCAGGAAGCGCAGCGCCTCGGCCCGCACCAGCTCACCCGCGCGGCGATCGGCGAGCAGGCGCAGGTCATTGCCGATCTGCGCCACCACGCAATCGCCGCGCGGACAGTCGCGCCGGACGTCGTAACCCGGCGCGGCAAGCGGGATGTTCACATAATGCCAGCCTCCGGTGTCGCGCCGCCGGTCGCGCACCTCGTCGGCCCAGTTGGCGTCATGGATCATCATCGCTTCGCTGCCCAGCAAGTGCGCCACCCGTCCGCGCGCGGCCGGCGTCAGCTCGCGCAGCGCCATCGCGGCCACGATCTCATGGCCCTGCGCGCCCCAGGCCAAGGCTTGGCCCGGCGCTGCCAGCAAAACCGCCAGCAAAGCGGAACTTGGAAACTGTCTAAAGTTCAATGAGAACAATCCCTTGCCGGTCATATCGAACAACGCTTATATGCCATGACTCGCGGCTGCGCGGGAAACTGGAGCTGTCTTGGGTAACCCGCGCGCCAATACCAGCATTGCAGGCACCCTGCGCCGTGGCCTGAACGGCGCCGGCGCGGCGCTGGCCACCACTGACGGCCGCTGGGCGCTGGTTTCGACATCGCTTACCGCGCTGGTGGCAGGCGCCCTGGCCTGGATGGCGGTTGGCATGATGCCGGTATCGCGGCCGATGGTATCGCCGGGCCGGTCCTCCCTGCCCTATGCCCTGTTCATGAAACTGATCCGCGCCAGCGAGCCGATGAACCAGGCGTCCGACAATTCCGACAATGCCAATCCCAGTCCCGGCGTGGAAAACCGCACCGTCACGCTGGACGCGGGGGACACGCTGGCGGGCATGCTGGAAGATGTCGGCATCTCGGCCCAGGACGCCAATGCCGTGGTCGCCGCGATGGGCAAGAGCTTCAATCCCCGCTCGCTGAAGGCCGGCCAGTCGTTCGACCTCACCTATTCGGTCGCCACCATCGATGCCAGCGGCAAGCCCCCGGCGGCCGTGCCGTCGGCACCGCGCACCACCACGGTGATCGTCAATCATCAGCCGGTGGTCGTGCCGGTGGATGCCGAGGAAGACGATAGCGGCGCCACCGAGGAAAATTCCCAGCCCATCTCGCGCCTGCTGTCGCTGCATTTCTCGCCCACCATCGACAAGGAAATCACCGTCACCCGCACCACCGAGGGCGGCTACATGGCGGAGATGGAAACCAAGCAGCTGCAGGAGCATCGCCACCGGGCCGGCGGCACCATCGATTCCAGCCTGTACCTTGCGGCGACGCAGGCGGGCATCCCCACCGATGTCGTGATCGACATGATCCGGATGTTCTCCTACAAGGTCGACTTCCAGCGCGACCTGCATCCGGGCGACCGTTTCGAGGTCTTTTACGACTATTACTACACGCCCGAAGGCCTGCCGGCGAAGTTCGGCTCCATCAGCTATGCGATGATGACCCTGGGCGGCAAGCAGATCCCCATGTACCGCTTCCAGGCCGATCCCAACGAGCCTTCGGAATATTTTGACCAGAAGGGTGAAAGCGCCAAGGGCCTGCTGATGAAGACGCCGGTGGATGGCGCGCGCATCTCTTCCGGCTTCGGATCACGCTTCCATCCCATTCTGGGCTACACCCGCATGCACAAGGGCGTGGACTTCGCCGTGCCCACCGGTACGCCGGTGATGGCGGCCGGTTCGGGCACCATCCAGTTCATGGGCCGCGCCAACGGCTATGGCAATTTCGTCAAGATCAACCACGGCAATGGCTACGCCACCGATTACGGCCACCTGTCGCGTTTCGCGCCGGGCATGCGCCAGGGCGCGCGCGTGCGCCAGGGCCAGGTGTTCGCCTATAGCGGCATGAGCGGCATGGCGACGGGCCCGCACCTGCATTATGAAATCCTAGTCAACAGCACCCAGGTCAATCCGCTGACGGTGAAGATGGCGCAGGGCCGCCTGCTGATCGGCAGGCTGTTGCGCCTGTTCCAGGAAAAACGCCTGGAGATCGACAATATGGTCGCCACCACCAGCCTGGAAGCCAAGGTGGCCGACAGCGCCACGGACTTGCGGCAAGCGCGCGTGAAATAGGGCGCGAGGGAACTTTCGCACGCCCCTGCGCATTATGTTCCCTGCAAGGGGACACCGATTGCTCATCCAGGGCGGCTACGACATTGCGTTCAACACCAAGGCGCCCACACCGATGTTGCTGCAGGTGCATCTGCGCCCGGAGCTGCGCAAGCGGCTGAAGACGCCGGAAAGGCTGCGTTTCGACCCGCCGGTGCCCTTCCGCACCTATACCGACTCGTTCGGCAATATCTGCACCCGGCTGGTGACGCCCAGGGGACTGCTCAAGATTTCCAATCGCTTTGTCATCCGCGACAGCGGCAAGCCTGATGTGATGCCCGTCAAGGCGCGGCAGGCCGAAGTGGAAGACCTGCCGGATGAGGTTCTTGTCTACTTGTTGGGCAGCCGCTACTGCGACACCGACAAGCTGGCGACCCTGGCCTGGAAGAAATTCGGTAAGGTCCGGCGCGGCTGGCCGCTGCTCAAGGCCATCTTGGATTACAGCCACAAGCGCATAACCTTCGGCTATCAGCATGCTCGCGCCGACCGCACTGCGTTCGAAGGCCATGAAGAGCGCATAGGCGTCTGCCGTGATTACGCGCATCTGGCCATCACCCTGTGCCGCTGCATGAACATCCCGGCGCGCTATTGCACGGGCTATCTGGGCGATATCGGCGTGCCGCCCGATACCTCACCGATGGATTTCAGCGGCTGGTTCGAGGTTTACCTGGGCGGCAAGTGGCACACCATGGATGCTCGCCACAGCCATCCCCGCATCGGGCGCCTGTTGATCGCGCGCGGCCGCGATGCCACCGATGCGGCGATCAGCACCGCCTTCGGCAATGCTGAACTCAAGCGCTTCGACATCCTGACAAAAGAAGTCTAGCCGGCCAGTTCCAGCGCCAGCGTCTCGATCGTTCCGTCCAGCTTGTACATGTGCCGGTACTGCAGCAGCTGGCGGGCGATCAGTTTCAACCGCGCTTCGAAGGATAGCGGCTGGCCCGGCGAAATGATCGGCTGCGCGAATGCCGGACTGTCGCTGCGCTGGAATTCGAGCGCCATGCTTACGCGGGATTGCTCGGCACGCGGCGAGGAACGGCTGCCCCAATGCCACACCGCCTGGTTCCATACCAGGATTTCGCCCGGCTTGACCGGCAGCGCGCGGATTGACGGCAAATCGAAACGCCACTCCTTGTCCTGCGGCGAGCCGTAAACCGGATCGGCATGGGCCGGCACCATGTACATGCAGCTATTCAGCGGGTTGGCGTCGGACAGCGGAATCCAGGTGGTGATGGCGATGGGCGAACCGTCGGGACGCAGCGAGACATGGCACATGTCGCGGTGCGGATTCCAGCCCGCATCGCCTTTTTGCGGATCGATATTCCACACCCAGCAATGCGGCAGCATGCCGTAGCCGCCCAGGATGCTGCCATAGAGCCCATCCAGGGCATGGAACGGCGCCCAGAATTCATCGAACAGGAAGGCGAAGGCCGGCGCGATGCCATCCGCCGAAAAGCGCCGCGCCGTGTCGGCCATCAAGGCCAGGTCCAGACCCGTGTTATGGGCGATCTGGAAATAGCCCTCGTCCTTGATGCGCGCGCTGAGTTCGGCGGCCTGTTCGTTGCCGGGGCGAAAAGGTTTGGCCGCGCGGAACACCGCGTCATCGCCAATATGCAAGCCCGGCGCGCGCGCCAACCAGAAGTCCCGGTCCTTGAACAGCTGGGCGTTCAGCACGTCAGAACATCCGCCCGCCATTGGGCACGGCCAGGCTGGGATGCAGCAGCACCACCTCGCCAGTCTCGTCCGGCACGCCTAGGGTCAGCACCTGCGACATGAACGGGCCGATCTGGCGCGGCGGGAAGTTCACCACCGCGATCACCTGCTTTCCGACCAGCGCTTCCGGCGCATAGTGCTTTGTGATCTGGGCAGACGACTTCTTGATGCCGATCTCGCCGCCGAAATCGATGGTCACCTTGAAGGCGGCCTTGCGCGCCTCCGGGAACGGTTCGGCCGCCACGATGGTGCCGGCGCGGATGTCCACTTTCAGGAAATCGTCGAACGCAATCGGATCTGTCACTGTTGCCCCCGGATGACGCGCAAACTGGCGCGATCCGGATGATGCAGCAGTGCCGATTTAGTTCAAGGCCGTTCCGGCTGGCGGGACATCGCTCAATTCGTCGGGAGCGGCCGAGAATTCCTGGCCGTTGACGGTCAGCCCCGTCTTGGAGGCACTGACCGGCACATTGGCGCCGTCGGTGATCTTGCCTTCCAGGATCAGCTGGGCCAGCGGGTCCTGCAACCGGCGCTGGATCACCCGCTTCAGGGGCCGCGCGCCATAGACCGGATCATAACCGGCATTGCCCAGCCAATGGCGCGCCTTGTCGTCCAGGGTTATGGCGATCTTGCGTTCCGCCAGCAGCTTGTCCAGGCGGCCGATCTGGATGTCGACGATCTTGTCCATGTTGGCCCTCGTCAGGCGGTGGAACAGGATGATCTCGTCCAGCCGGTTGAGGAATTCGGGCCGGAAATGCGAGCGCACCGCCTGCATCACCTGCGCCCGCGCCTGGGTCTGGTCGCCCTCGGTGCCGAGGAGTTCGGTGCCCAGGTTGGAGGTCAGGATGATGACGGTGTTGCGGAAGTCCACGGTACGGCCCTGGCCATCGGTCAACCGGCCGTCATCCAGCACCTGCAGCAGCACGTTGAACACGTCCGGGTGGGCCTTCTCGACTTCGTCGAACAGTATCACCTGATAGGGACGCCGGCGCACCGCTTCGGTGAGCACGCCGCCCTCCTCATAACCGACATAGCCGGGCGGGGCGCCGATCAGGCGGGCCACGGCATGCTTTTCCATGAACTCGCTCATGTCGATGCGCACCATCGCGGTGTCGTCATCGAACAGGAAGGCGGCGAGGCTCTTGGTCAGCTCGGTCTTGCCCACGCCCGTTGGGCCCAGGAACAGGAAGGAGCCGATGGGCCGGTTGGGGTCCTGCAGGCCGGCACGCGCGCGGCGCACCGCATTGGAGATGGCGCGCACCGCCTCGTCCTGTCCGACCACGCGGTTGCCCAGGTCGGCTTCCATGTGCAGAAGCTTCTCGCGCTGGCCTTCGAGCATCTTGTCCACCGGGATGCCTGTCCAGCGCGATACCACCCCGGCAATATTCTCGGCGGTGACAGCCTCGCCCGACAGGGCGGCATCCTTGTTGTCCTCGATGGCTTTCAGCTTGCGTTCCAGGTCCGGGATCACGCCATAGGTCAGTTCGCCGGCGCGTGCGAAGTCGCCCTTGCGTTGCGCCACTTCCACATCCTGGCGGGCCGCATCCAGCTTTTCCTTCAGCGACTGTACGTCGGCGACGGATTTCTTCTCTTCCATCCACTTGGCGCCCAGGGTGGCGGATTCTTCCTCCAGCCCGCCCAGTTCCTTTTCGAGGGCCTGCAGCCGGTCGCGCGACGCCTTGTCGGTTTCCTTCTTCAGGGCCTCGCGCTCGATCTTGAGCTGCATGATGCGCCGGTCCAGCTCGTCCAGTTTTTCCGGCTTGGAATCGATCTGCATGCGCAGGCGCGATCCTGCCTCGTCCATCAGGTCGATGGCCTTGTCGGGCAGGAATCGGTCGGTGATGTAGCGGTTGGACAGTGTCGCCGCCGCCACGATGGCGCTGTCGGTAATGCGCACGCCGTGATGCAGCTCGTACTTCTCCTTGAGGCCGCGCAGGATGGAGATGGTGTCTTCCACCGTCGGCTCGCCCACGAACACGGCCTGGAAGCGCCGCGCCAGGGCGGCGTCCTTTTCGACATACTTGCGATATTCATCCAGCGTGGTGGCGCCAACGCAGTGCAGTTCGCCGCGCGCCAATGCCGGCTTGATCAGGTTGGAGGCGTCCATCGCCCCGTCCGCCTTGCCGGCGCCCACCAGTGTGTGCATCTCATCGATGAACAGGATGATCTCGCCATTGGCGCCGGTGACTTCGTTCAGCACCGCTTTCAGCCGCTCTTCAAAGTCGCCGCGGAACTTGGCGCCCGCGATCAGCGAACCCATGTCCAGCGCCATCAGCTTGCGGTCGCGCAAGGATTCCGGCACGTCGCCATTGACGATGCGCAGCGCCAGGCCTTCGGCGATGGCGGTCTTGCCCACGCCCGGCTCACCGATCAGCACCGGATTGTTCTTGGTGCGGCGGCTCAGCACCTGGATGGTGCGGCGGATTTCCTCGTCGCGGCCGATCACCGGATCAAGCTTGCCGGTGCGCGCCAGTTCGGTCAGGTCGCGGGCATATTTCTTCATCGCGTCATAGGCGTTTTCCGCCGTGGCGCTGTCGGCGGTGCGGCCCTTGCGCAGCTGCGCAATGGCGGCGTTCATACCTTGGGCGGTAACGCCGGCGTCTTTCAGAATCTTGGCGGCATCGGTGCCGGCGGCCAGCGCCAGCGCAAGCAGCAGATATTCGGCGGTGACAAAACTGTCGCCGGCCTTCTTGGCGACAGATTCGGCATTGTCCAGCAGCTTGGCGGTATCCTGGGACAGATAGACCTGGCCCGAACCGCCCTGCACCTTGGGCAGCTTCTTGATCGCAGCTTCCACGCCGGCGCGCGCCGGCGCATCGCGGCCGCCCGCAGCATTGATCAGCCGCGCAGAAAGCCCTTCCTCGTCATCGATAAGGACCTTGAGCAGATGATCAGGGGTGAATTGCTGATGGCCCTCGCGAAGGGCCAGGCTCTGGGCCGACTGAATGAAACCGCGCGCCCGCTCGGTGAATTTCTCGATATCCATGCTCTCTCCCGGTCGGCCCCTTTTCGGCAGCTGACCATTATGCGGCCCCCGAAGGGCACCGTTCCGTCTGACATATGGGAGCGGGAAACCGGGGCTGCAAGGCCACAGTCTGGCCGGACGGTTAACGGCCGTCCTTGATATGGCGCAAGATTTGCCGGACCTGGACTAGGAGGCTTCGGCCTCTTCGCCCTCTTCCTCGCCTGAGCCTTCGGCCAAGGAGAAGGAGGCGCCGCTGACGCCAGTCTGGGGCTGCTGCGGCTGGGCATTGCCCTGCTGGGGTTGGCCCTGCGGCTGTTGCTGCTGCGGGTTCAGCGCCGCCTGCTGGGCGGCATACTGGGCCTGCTGGGCGGCCGCGGCCGCCATGATGCGGTAGTAATGCTCCGCATGCTGAAGATAGTTCTCGGCCATGACGCGGTCGCCGCCGGAATTGGCGTCACGGGCCAGCTGCAGATACTTCTCGTACACATGGCTCGCCGAACCGCGGATCTTGATCTCCGGTCCCGAGGAATCGAAGGTGCGATTGGGATTGAAGCCGCCGCCGCTGTTATTGTTGCCGCCGCCGCCACCACCGCCATTGCCACCATGTTGCGGCCTGCGGCCGCCTCTACGAGAGCGCTTCACTGTAATCCTTCCTTGGCCGAATGAATGCGCCACGGCGCTTCAACCCAGCCCGATTTTCTCGCTTTGAGTCCCCTGCCCGGCGGCGGTTTTTTATCGCCTCAACCGGCCCAGCCTGCGGTCGCCCTCCTTGGGCCCGCCAGGGATCATCCCCGATCCCTATGCGCTGAACCTAGCCGATAAGGCCCGCTTTTCCAAGGAAAAGTCAGGGCTTTCGCAAGATGACGCATCGGGGAACACCCGACAGATCGGGCGCAATCCGGGGCATTTCAAGGCCGGGGAACAGGGACGCCATGCTTTGGGCCTGTCCCAGGCCGATTTCCAGCAGGGCGTGGCCGCCTTGTGCCAGCAGCCCGGGAAGAAGTTCCCCCAGCTCCCGATAGGCTGCCAGCCCGTCCGAGCCGCCATCCAGGGCAGCACGAGGCTCAAAATCGGCCACGTCCGGCATCAGTGATTCGA
>CAIUTH010000009.1 GCA_903902075.1 uncultured Alphaproteobacteria bacterium | reverse complement strand
GTCTTCGCGCTGGCCGTCACCAAACAGTTGCATGACTGGCCCGAGAAAGGCGCCCGCACCCTGGCCTGGGTGCCGCTGGACCAGGCGATCGCCCAGATCGGCGAACTGGGCCTGCGCCCCGTGCTGAAGGATTTCCGCAAGAGCTATGCGCCACTAAGGCATGTTGCGGCAGCCCGGCAGCGCGCCTAATCGTTCACCAGATCCAGGGGATAGAAGGGCCGCGTCACCTTGGTGAAGGGGATGCGCCGCATGTTCACGCATGTCGGCCCCGGCGTATCGGCCAGGAAGATACGCGCCGCGATGGGCGTATAGGAACAGCGGAAATGCGCCGGCGAGCGCACGAAGACCAGCGCCGCGCTTTCCGGGTTAAGGCCCACCGATTTGTGGATGCCCAGATCCCATTCGAAATGGGCGATGGAGCGCAGGTTGAGCCGAATCGACCCGATGGCCAGCACCACGGTCAATCCCATCTCGCCAATCATGCCGTTATAGCCGGGCCCTTCCAGGAGATAAGTGCCGTCGCTGATCACCTTGACCGTGCCGGTCACCCTGAGCGGATCGCCAAGGCCGGAACGCTTGTGGCCCACATCCAAAGTCACGGTATTGCCCACCCCGGCTTTCGCAGCCTGCGCCGCCGCTTCGGCATCGGCGATGGTGCAGATGGAAATGCGATCACTGCGGTCCGCGCCCGCCTTCAGCAGTGCCGCCAGCACGGCAGTGGAGTCGCCGGCGCCGCCACCTGACGGCGCATCGCCGGCATCGCTGACCACGGTGACGCCGGATGACGACAGGCCGATGCGGATGGTTTCTTCCAGCGCCATGACATCGGGCTCGAATTCCTTGCGCCGATCCCAGGCCATCTTGGCCAGCTTGTCGGCCGCCGCCTGCGCCGCCTCTTTGCTTTGGGCGCACACCAGCGCGGCAAAGCCCAGATCGGGCGTGTCGATCCAGGGCTGCACTGGAAACAGCGAGACATGCAGCACCTCGCCCCGGCCCTCCATCGCCCGGCCCTCGGCCACGATGTCGGACATGGGCGGGGTGCCGGTGCGCGCTGTGTCGGGGCTGAACACCATGTGGCGCTTGGACAGCGCCATCACCGGCTTCACCTTGCCATTGATCCAGTCGATCAAAAGCTTCGCGGCGCGATAGCCCGTCTCATACATGTCGATATGGGGAAATTCGCGATAGGCGATATAGGCGACATCCGGCTGGATCATGGCCTGGGTGATGTGGCCATGCAGGTCAAGCGACACGGTGATGGGCGTGCCGGGCACGATCGCGCGCACGCGGCGCACGATTTCTGATTCCGCGTCCGGCTCATCCTCCACGATCATGGCGCCGTGCAGGGCCAGGAACACGCCATCGACCGGCCCCCCATCTTTGATGGCGGCCTTCAGCCGTTCCTCGATCTCGGTCATGAAATGGTCGAAGGCTTTGCGCTCAACGGTCCCTGAGGCCATCGCCATGGTCGCCAGCAATGGCACCGGCGTGGCGCCGGCCTCCTTGATCGCGTCCAGTGCGCCGGGAATTTCCAGCCTCCCATTGCCGAAGGCGGTCAGCATGGCATCGCCGCGATGCAGATACTGTTCCTCGAAGGTCTGCACCGTGGTGGTAAAGGGCACGAAACTGTTGGTTTCCTGCTTGAACTCGGCAATGGCGATGCGCATGGCGCTCTCCTATCTCGTTTGGCGGCCGGGAATGGCGGCCACCAGTGCGCGTGTATACTCACTGGAGGGATTGGCGAAGATGTCGCGCGTCACGCCGGTCTCCACCACCTTACCATTCCGCATCACCATCACCCGGTGGCATACTTGCGCGGCCACCCGCATGTCATGGGTGATGAACAGCATGGCCAGATTCATCTGGCGGCGGACATCATCCAGCAATTGCAGCACCTGGGCCTGGACCGTCACGTCCAGCGCCGACACCGGCTCGTCGGCGATCAGCACGTCGGGCCTCAGCATCAGGGCGCGGGCCAGGCCGATGCGCTGGCGCTGACCACCGGAAAATTCATGCGGCAGCCGGTTCATGGTCTCGGGGTTCAGCCCCACCAGCCGCAGGATATCGGCAGCGCGGGCCCGCGCCTCCTTCGGGTCCTCGCCATAGATGCGCGGGCCGATGGTGATGATGTCGCCGACGGTCTGGCGCGGATTGAGGGAGGAGAAGGGATCCTGGAACACCATCTGGATGCGCCGGCGCAGGGGCCGCAGCTCGCCCGGTTTCATGTGCGCGATGTCGGCGCCGTCCAGCAGAATCTCGCCGGCGTCCGGGTCCAGCAGGCGGATGACGCAGCGCGCCAGGGTGGACTTGCCACTGCCGGACTCGCCCACAATGCCCAGGGTTTCGCCCCGGCTGAGGGTGAGCGACACATTGTCGACCGCCGTGTTGACGGCCCCGCGCGAAAACAACCCGCCACGGCGGAAGCGCTTGGTCAGGCCGGAAACCTCGACCAGCGGGCGCACATCGGGCGGCGGCGGCAACTGGCTTTCGCCGCGTGGCACCGCCGCGATCAGGGCGCGGGTATAGGCGTGCGAGGGATTGCCCAGCACCTCGCCCACCACCCCGCTTTCCAGCACCCGGCCATGGCGCATCACCGCGACCTTGTCGGCCATGTCGGCCACCACGCCGAAATCATGGGTGATCAGCAACACGCTCATTTCGCGCTCGGCCTGGATGCGCTTGATCAGCTTCAAAATCTGCGCCTGGGTGGTGACGTCCAGCGCCGTGGTCGGTTCATCGGCGATCAACAGCTGCGGCGACAGCGACAGCGCCATGGCGATCATCACGCGTTGGCGTTGGCCACCCGACAATTGGTGCGGATAGGCCTTGAGCAGGCTGGGCACATCCTTCAGGCCCATCTCGCCCAGCAGCGCACCCGCCTGCTTCAGCGCCTCGGCTTCCGAAATGGCACGATGAGCGCGAATCTGCTCGGTCACCTGGTGGCCGATATTCACTACCGGGTTCAGCGCCGCCATCGGATCCTGGAAGATCATGGCGATGTCGCGGCCACGCCGCTTGCGCAGGGCGCGCGGCGTTTCTTTAAGAAGGTCCACGCCATCGAACAGAATCCGGCCGCCCGCCGCCGTCACCCCGCGCGGCAACAGGCCCATGATGGCATGTGCCGTCAGCGACTTGCCCGACCCGGATTCGCCCACAATGCAGACAATCTCGTTGCGCCCCACGTCCAGGCTGACATCCTCCACCGCCTTGTCGCGGTCGGCGCCAGGTGGCAGCGCGACCGTCAGACCTTGTATGGATACCAGCGGCATCAGCGGCTCCGCCGGGGATTGAGGGCGTCGTTCAATCCGTCACCGACGAAATTCAGCGCCAGCACCGTGATCATGATGGAGAGGCCGGGCAAGGTCGTGGTCCACCACGCCACCCACATGGCCGAGCGCGCCCCGCCGATCATGCTGCCCCAGCTGAGAAGATTGGGATCGCCCAGCCCCAGGAAGCTCAAGGCCGATTCCGCCAGGATCGCATTGCCCACCATCATGGAGCTGACCACCACGATGGGCGGCAGGGCATTGGGCAGGATCTGGGTGAGAATGATCCGCGTGTCGCGCATGCCCAGGGTGCGGGCGGCTTCCACGAATTCCCGGCTGCGCAGCGACAGGAATTCCGCACGCACCACCCGCGCCACATTCGGCCAGGTGATCAGGGCGATACCGATGATCGCGGAGGTCAGGCTGGGCTGCAAAAAGGCCACCAGCACCATCAGCAGCACAAAGGCGGGAATGATCTGGAAGAATTCGGTCACCCGCATCAGCAAGTCATCGACCAGGCCGCCGTAATAACCAGCCAACGCGCCCAGCAGAATACCCACCAGAGTGGAACAGAGGGTCGCCGAAATACCGACCAGCAACGACACGCGTGCGCCATAGGCAAGCGCGATCATCATGTTACGCCCCAGCACGTCACTGCCGGCCGGCAGGCCGGGAGAGCCGGGTGGCAGCAGCGGCATGCCGACAATGGCAATGGGCCCACGCGCGAACAAAAGGGGCGCCGCCAGCGCGATGACCACGATGGCCGCGAACACGGCAAAGCCGAGCAGCGCTGTGGGCCGGGAAAGAAAGCGGCGGGCGAAAGCGGTCATAGCCCCAGCTCCACACTCATTTGCCCAACTCCACTCTGGGATCGGCGATGGAATAGGTGATATCGGTGATCAGGTTGAACAGGCTGACCAGAATGGCGGTGACGATGAAAATTCCCAGCAACAGGGGATTGTCGCGGCTGTCCACCGCTTCATAGGCCAGCGTTCCCACACCGGGCCAGCTGAAGACATTTTCCACCAGCACATTGCCGCCCACCAGGATGGACGCCTGCAGGCCGGCAAAGGTGATCAGCGGGATCAGGGCGTTGCGCAGGATGTGGCGGCGCGCCACCTGGCGCTCGGGAATGCCCTTGGCGCGGGCGGTCTTGACGAAATCCTGATCGGCCACTTCGATCATGGCGGTGCGCGTCAGGCGCGCATAGCTGGCCATGAAATAGAAGGCCAGGGTCGTGCCCGGCAGAAGAATATGTACCGCCACGTCGCCCATGCGCGCCAGGCCGGTATAATCGGCGCCCATGGTTTCGATGCCGAATGGCGGCAGCCAGCCCAGCCAGACCGCGAACACCAGCATCATCATCATGCCCAGCCAGAATTGCGGCACTGAATAGAAAAACATCGCCAGTACCGTCGTGGCGTTGTCGATGGCCGAACCGGGCCGCCGCGCCGCGATGCCGCCCAGCCAGATACCGCCCACCGCCGCCACCACCAGCGCGAACGCATCCAGCAGCAAGGTGTTGGGCAACCGCTCCATGATGATGGTCAGGACCGGCTGGCTGCGGACATAGGATGTGCCCAGATCGCCATGCGCCACCGCGCTGACATATTTCCACAGCTGCACCGGCACCGGCTGGTCCAGGCCATATTCGGCGCGCAGGCTCTTCATATAGGCTTCGTCGGCATAGCCCGACTGGCCGGCCATTACGGTCGCGACATCGCCCGGCGCCAGGCGGATCATAAAGAAGCTCAGCAGCACCACCGCGATGGCGACCAGCACCGTCTTGACCAGACGCATGGCGATATAGTGGTGCTTCATGCCAGCGTAACCGCGCCCAGGCCGTCAGCGGGGCCATTGGGGCCCGTGATGACGTTCTTGAGCCGCTTGTTGTGGAAGAACAGGGGATAGCGCTCAAACATCCACAGCATGGCGACATCATACGTCAGAATGTGCTGCAGCTTGCTGTAACAGGCTTGCGCTTCCGCAGGTTCCACCGCCAACGCGGCCTGGGCGAACAGCCGGTCCACTTCGGGATTGCTATAGCCCTGCAGATTGGTCAGCGGCACGCCCTTGCGGATGTTGGACGACAGATAGAAGCGCGAGGTGCCAATGGCCGGATCGCCATATTCGCCATAGGAATTGGTGTCGACGTCGAATTCCCAGTTGCCGCTGCGACGGCTCTGCGTGGGCCAGTCGACAGCTTCCAGATTGGCGTCCAGCCCCACTTCGGCCAGGCACTGTTTGACGTAATGGCCCATGCGGGTCCAGGCGCCGCCGCCGTCTGGAACCAGCATCAGGCCGAAACGATGGCGTACGCCACCTTGCCCCGGCTTGCATCCCATCTCGTCCAGCAGAGCGCGGGCGCGCGCCGGATCATAGGGATATTTGACCAGCGCCTTTTCGTCGTAAAAGGGCACGGTGGACGGGATCGGCCCATGCGCCACTTTCCCCTCACCATAGTTGATCGCCTTGACCATGAATTCGCGGTCAACCGCATGCAGGAAGGCGGCACGGGCGCGGCGGTCGGTGAACGGCCAGCGCCGCATATTGGCTTCCATGATCATGATTTCAGCGGTGCCGTTATAGGCGTCGCTGCGTGTCACAATATTGGGGTTGGCCTTCAGCCGCGAGGACACCACCGTGTCGATATCGTCGGCCATGGCGATGTCCACCGCGCCGGTCTCCATCTCCACCAGCCGCTGCTCGGGCGTGGCACAGACGCGGAAATAGATGCCATCCATGCCGGGCTGACCGGGCCGCCAATAATGGTCGTTGCGCGCCAGATGGATATATTCGCCGCGTTTCCATTCGGCGAACTTGAAGGGGCCGGTACCGATGGGCTTGAAGTTGTAGGGGTTGGTGCGGAAGTTGGTGCCTTCATAGATATGGGCCGGCATCATCGGCGCGTTGGACGCCATGAACGATATCAGGAATGAGTTCACCGGCCTCTTCAGTTTGAACACAATCGTGTAATCGTCCGGCAAGACGATACTGGCGATCTGGCCAAAGGCGTTGCGGCTGCGCGGATTGACCTTGGGCAGCATGGTGCCGCAGCTGAACGCCACATCGCGGGCGGTGAACTTTACCCCGTCATGCCAGGTGACGTCGTTGCGCAGGTGGAAAGTATAGGTCAGCCCGTCGGGCGACATTTCAAAGCTGCGCGCCAGGTTGGGATGCGGCTTGAACTTCCAGTCGAACCGCAGCAGCGCCTCGTTAATATTGCCGCAGATCTCCTGCATGATCCGCGTGTTCAGCAGCGGATAATTCAGATGTGCCGGCTCGGCGAACATCATGGCATTGATGATGCGGCCGCCTTTTGGGGCGGCCCAGGCCTGGGCCGGAAAAGCCAGCAGGCCTGCCGCGCCCAGAACGGCCCGGCGATCCAACGTCATCAGCCGCCTGCCGACATCTTGTCCAGCGGAAACACCGGCCGGCGCAGCCGGGTGTAAGGCAGCCTTGTGATGTCGGAGGTGCAGGGACCGGACGTGTTGACGGTATATTCCCCCACCGCGATCCTGCCCCAGGCCACCCGGTGCCCCACCGCCGCCTTGATGCCGATGATGCTGAGTTCTTCGGGATTGATGCCCTGGCTGCGCCACTGACCAAGATCAAACGGCGGCAGCTTCTTGGTGCTCAGAAGAATGGTGAGGCCGCGATGGCGCACCACCGCGCAAGGGCCCATGTGGATGATCTTGCCCAGCGAACCGACCAGGTGGGAGTTCTTGTCTTCCAGTTCGAACACCCCGTCGCTTCGGGAAATCAGTTCCACTTCTAGGGTGACGGGACCCGGATCCAGCGGGCTGCCCTTGCCGCCGATGGGCAGGGTAATCTTGCCGCCGATGGGAACGTTCTGCAGCGCCTGCACGGCTTCGGGATCGTTGATGCAGACGCCGGCCTTCTCGATATCGTATTTCAGCAGTGCCCGCATCACGTCAGTGCCGTCGCCCGGCGCGCCGCCGCCGATATTGTCGGACGGCTCCACCAGCAGCAGCGGGCCCTTGTCGCCGAACTTGTAATTGCTGTCCTTGAACTCGCGCACCACCGTGTCCAGGTCATGCTGCTTGGGAATGCCGTCTTCGCGCAGGTCCCAGGCGATCTGGCCCAGCTCGCGCAAGGCTTCCTGCGCCGCGGCCTCGTCACCCTCGGTGATGATGCTGAACGCCAGGCCCGCATAGGGTACGTCCGAAAAGGCATAGCCGCCGACAATGTTCGCCGCCAGAACACCAGGCACGGTCTTCTCGATTTCCCGTGCCTTGTCTTCCAGCGCCCGCATGGGCCCGTCGCGGGTGCCGGTGCCGGTGGGCGGCCACACGATCGGCGTCACCATCACCAGATGCTTGGGCCGCACGCCGCTTTTCAGGTGGCGCGCCAGCAGTTCGCTCGCCAGCACCGCACTGTCGAACTGATCGGTATGGGGGCATTCGCGGTAGAAAATCATGCCGTCGGACAGCGCGCCCATGCGCGGCGTCAGGGTGCCGTGCAGGTCGCCCACGCAATACATGGGCAGCTTTTCAGCGCCCGGTGTGGCGCGGATGCGCGCCATCAGCTCGCCTTCGGGGTCATCGCATTCGCTGGTGACCATGGCGCCGTGCAGCGACAAATGAATGCCATCCAGCCCTTCGGCCAGCGCCTTTTTCAGCACCGGCTCGACCTCGCTCCAGAACTGCTCGAATACGGCATGGTCCACGGTGGCGTCGGCTCCGCCGGTGTAGATGGCGCTGGGTACAACCTCCCACCCCTCACGCTCGGCCACGCTGAGAAAACCGTCGATCTGCGAGGCATCGCCCCGCCGGGCGATAATTTCCTTGCCGCGATGAATGGTGAAGCCCTCCAGACCGGTCCTGCCGCCGGTGAAGGAATGGGTTTCGTGAAAGATGCCTGCGACAAGAATCCTGGTCATGCTGTGCCCCTTTTGACGGCGAAACTTTCGGTGGTTTTTCGTCCGCCTGCAAGCGCTGCCGCGCTGCACAATTGGCGAGCAGGCTGTTTCCGGTCACCATGCGCGCGGGCGGGAAGTGATTTGCTGATCCTCAAACTGACCATAGTGCCGCTGGCCTTGCTGCTGTTCGGCGTCATCGAGCGGCGGCACGGCCCGCGCGTGGCCGGCTGGCTGTCGGGCTTCCCCATCGTGGGTGGGCCGCTGCTGCTGTTCCTGACCCTGGACCAGGGCCCGGCCTTCGGCAGCCAGGCGGCGCTGGGCGCCTATTTCGGGCTGGTTCCTTGGCTGTCTTTCACCATGACCTATGCCTGGTGCAGCCGCGCCTTGAACTGGGTGTGGTGCACCCTGATCAGCTTTTCGGTATGGACGGCCGTGGCCGTGCTTGCGGTGCACCTGCAGGATGCCTCGCGCTGGCTGGAAATCCTGCCCTTTGCCGCCTTCATCGGTGCGCAATTCTGCTTTCCGCGCGGCGAGCCATCCGACGAAGAACGAGAACATATCTGGTGGGGCCAGCCGACCCGCATGATCGCCGGCGCCACCCTGACCCTGGTCATCACCCAATTCTCGGCAGCGTTGGGCACGCATTGGTCGGGCATCTTCACCACCTTCCCCGTGATGGGCTCGATCATCGCCATTTCGAGCCACCTGCAATATGGCCGCCATGCCGTGCAGGAAGCCGTTGCGGGCCTGTCCATGGGGCTGGCTTCGGTGGGCGTGTTCTGCTTTGCCCTTTATGTCCTTTTGGGCATCACCGGCATCTGGGCGGCGTTCGGCCTGTCACTGCTGGCCTGCACCACCGCCCACGCTTTGACCTGGCTGATGTTCAAGCAGAAAAAGGCTTAGGCGATTTCCTTCGCCGCCTCTTTCACCGCCGCCAAAGTCGCATCGATCACCGCATCGTCATGCGCGAAGGAAACAAACCAGGCGCCGCGTTCCAATACCCGCACGCCGCGCTTGAGCAGAGCATGGGCGAATTTCACATACAGCGCCTTGTCGGTTTTCAGGAGGTCCCGATAGTTCTTCGCCGGCGCGTCCAGGCCAAGACCGACATGGAACATCAGCTCAAAGCCTGTGACCTGGGCCTTTACCCCAGCCGACTTCAGGATATCGCAGATGCCGTCGCGCAGGCGAACACCGCGCTTTGAAGTGCTTTCATAGCCTTCCGGGGTGAGCGCAGCTTGCGTCGCCACCATCGCCGCCATGGTGACGGGCTGGGCGTTGAAGGTGCCGCCATGCAAAACCCCGCCGGTGACGAACATGTCCAGCAGGTCGGCGCGGCCGACCAGCGCCGCCACCGGAAATCCATTGGCCACCGCCTTGGCGACCAGCGACATGTCCGGCGTCACGCCAAAGCGCGCCTGGGCGCCGCTGCGGCCCAAACGGAAGCCGGTGATCACTTCATCGAAGATCAGGATGGCGCCGTGCCTGGCGCAGGCGGCCTTCGCGCCTTCCAGATAGCCGGGGGCAGCCTGGATGGCGCCCTGGTTGCACATGGCCGGCTCCATGATCACGCCAGCGATATCGCCCTTAGCCAGGCGCGCTTCCAGCCTGCCCAGGTCGTTCCAGCCGATCACGTCCAGCCCCGCGGCATCGATGGGGTCTTGGCCCACGCTGCCCGGCACCAGCACCGGCGCATCTTCCGGGCCGGCCGCATTCTGGGCCGGCGCGGTAGACCACAGGATATTGTCGAACCAGCCGTGGTAATGGCCTTCAAATTTCAAAATGATGCGCTTGCCCGTGGCAGCGCGCGCCAGGCGGAACGCGGCCTGCGCCACTTCCGAACCCGAGGAACCGAAACGAATGCGCTGGGCCGACGGAATGCGCTCGCACAAAATCCTGGCGGCTTCGAATTCGAT
>CAIUTH010000008.1 GCA_903902075.1 uncultured Alphaproteobacteria bacterium | reverse complement strand
GGGATCGCTGGAGCGGGAAGCTGCCTTCGCCAGGAGTGCGCCGCAGCCGGTTGCCACCACCCCGCGGCGCTCCACCGCGCTGACGGTGCAGGGCCTGCCGCTGCTCAAGCCGCCTTATGGCCGCATCACCGCCATCGATCTTTCCAGGGGCGATATCGCCTGGCAGGTCGCGCATGGCGAAACCCCGGACAGCATCAAGCGGCATCCCGCGCTCAAGGGCCTGGCCATTCCGCGCACCGGGCGGCCCGGCATTCTCGGGCCCACCGTCACCAAGTCACTGGTGATCTGCGGCGAAAGCGGATTCTTCACCACGCCCAACGGCGCGCGTGGCGCGATGCTTCGGGCCTATGACAAGAAGACCGGTGAAGAGAAGGGCGCGGTGTACATGCCCGCGCCGCAGACCGGCTCGCCCATGACCTATCTGCTGGATGGCAGGCAGTACATCGTGGTGGCCATCGGCGGCGGCAGTTACAGCGCCGAGCTTTTGGCGTTCCGTCTGCCGCACGCCTAAGGCTTGCCGAAGCCTTCGAAGATGCCGTTGAGGGATTTGCCGGAGGCCGCGTTCGCCAATCCGGCAAAGGAGCCGTCCTTGATCTGCTGCGCCGCCGCCTGAACCGCGCCCCAGGCGACGCGCGCCAGCGCCCCGCCGACGCTGATGCGCCGCTCGCCCAGATCCGCCAGTTCGGCCACCGAAGGACCCGGACCCGTCATCAGGACATTGAGCGGCTTTGGCGCCACGGCGCGCACTATTGCGGCGATGTCGTCTTTCTCCGTGACGCCGGGCGCGTACAAACAATCGGCACCCGCTTCGGCGAAAGCCACTAACTTGTCGATTGCCGCGAAGAGCGTGCCGTCGCCCAGCAACCCTTCTGTGCGGGCCACCAGAATCACGTCCTGGCCCGAAGCATCGATCGCGGCGCGCGCGGCGCGGATGCGCGCCACCGACAGCGGCAGATCATGCAGGCCTGCGCCGCCCGGCTTGCTGCCCTCGATGGAAAGGCCGGCCAGGCCGGTTTCGATGCCCGGCCGCACATTGGCGGCGACGTCTTCGGGCTCCACCGCGAAGCCATTTTCGAAATCCGCATTGATTGGCAAACCCACCGCCGCGCACAGCGATGTCAGGTGCGCCAGCACCGCATCGCGCGTGACGCCATAATCGGGCTGGCCGGTAGTCCAGGCATGACCCGAGCTGGTCGAGGCCAGGGCCGCAAAGCCCATATGCTTGAAGCCGGGCGCTGCCGACGTCCCAGGGATTGGGCAGGACAAAGCAGCCCTTTGCATGCAGCGCCCGGAATGTGGCGCGTTTGGCCGCTGTTTCGGTCATGTCTGCCTCCCTGCTTGCCACCAGTGTAGACCCAAAGCAGGCCGCCGCCTTACTGTCCGGAACGCGAAGCTGCCATGCGCCAGAGGAACTTTATGAAAATCCACCCCGACAATTTTCGCGCCGGAAAAAAAGTCCATCTGGACAGGGCGCCGACCCGGATCAAACCGCTCTACAAGTCGAAGGATGACTATCAACATGCGCTGGCCGTGCAGGTTGCTAGACTAAATGAACTGCAGCAGCTTCTGTATGCTCGCAATCAACATGCCCTGTTGGTGATTTTCCAGGCGATGGACGCGGCCGGCAAGGACGGGGTGATCCGCCATGTCATGTCGGGCATCAATCCCCAGGGCTGCCAGGTTTTCAGCTTCAAGCATCCCAGCGCCGGTGAGCTGGCGCATGATTTCTTGTGGCGCACCACCCGCGACCTGCCCGAGCGGGGCCGGATCGGCATCTTCAACCGGTCCTATTACGAGGAAGTGCTGATCGCCCGCGTGCATCCTGAAATCCTCAAAGCCGAGAAACTGGCCCATGTGGGAAAGGATGTGTGGGAGGAACGCTTCCGCTCCATCAACGGCCTGGAGCGGCACCTGCATGACAACGGCACGCGCGTCATCAAGTTCTTCCTGCACATGTCCAAGGAAGAGCAGCGTCAGCGATTCCTGGCGCGCATCGACACGCCGGGGAAGAACTGGAAATTCAACGAAGGCGATGTCGAGGAGCGCAAATACTGGAAGGACTATATGCACGCCTATGAGCAGGCCCTATCCGCCACCAGCAACAAGCATTGCCCCTGGTATGTAGTGCCCGCCGACGACAAGGAAAATGCGCGCCTGATCGTCTCCCAGATCATTGTCAAGACGCTAGAGGAGCTGAAGATGTTCTATCCCCCGACCAGCGCAGCGCGGCGGCGCGAGCTGTCGGCCATCCGCGCCCGGCTTGTCCAACAGGCGCGTTGAGCAGGGAGCCAAATCACCCTAACGTCTTGGCGCTGAGAGACGCCCTGCCGAGCCAACAACAACAATGAAAAACCCGAAGTTCGCGTTTGCCGCCGCCGTCCTGGT
>CAIUTH010000007.1 GCA_903902075.1 uncultured Alphaproteobacteria bacterium | reverse complement strand
TGCCAAAGCACGCGCATAGTCGGGAATCTCCCGCGCCCACTCTTCGATCCCTTCCGCATCGGCGATGTGCACGATGACCGGATGGGTATCGGGACGGCCCTTGACCTTGTACAGACGCGCCAGGGCGGCGGGATTTCGTGCATCCGCGCCCAGTCCATAGACGGTTTCGGTGGGGACCGCCACCAATCCACCACTCCGCAGAATGGCGACGGCGTCACCCAGACCGTCCTGAACAACAGGCGCAACACCGGCTTTTGCACGGGTTGCGGGCGCCGGCGCCGGGATTGGCGTTGCATCCGATCCGGCTTGGTCAGGGGAGCGTTGCGTTGAGCCTTCGTTGATATCCTGCACTATGCGAGTTGCCATCTACTCGGGGAGCTTGGCAGCGAGAACCGCCTTGGTTTGCCGGTCGCGAAACTCCTCCAGCTTCTTGGCCAGATTGGCGTCGCTCAGTGCCAGCATGGAGACGGCAAACAGCGCAGCATTGGCGGCACCGGCTTCACCGATTGCAAAAGTGGCGACCGGAATGCCCTTGGGCATCTGCACCATGGACAGGAGGGAGTCGAGTCCCTGCAAGTGCTTGGAGGGCATCGGAACACCAAGCACGGGCAGCGTGGTCTTGGCAGCGATCACGCCCGCCAGATGCGCCGCGCCACCTGCTGCGGCGATGAAACAGCGCACACCGTGCTTCTCCGAAGCCTCGATCCATTCATTCAGGGCATCCGGAGTGCGGTGGGCGGACAGCGCCTTGGCATCATAGGGGATGCCGAACTCTTTCAATTGGCGTGCTGCGGGCTCCATCATGCCCCAGTCGCTGGTGCTACCCATGACAATGCCCACTAGCGGTCGGGTTCTGGCCATCTTTCAGTTCTCCAGTTGGGTGCCGGTAAGGCGCATCAGGGCCTCGCGGTATTTTTCGGATGTCTTGGCAATGACATCGGCAGGCAACTTCGGCGCCGGTGCCTTCTTGTTCCAGTCGAGCGTTTCGAGATAGTCGCGCACGAACTGCTTGTCGTATGAGGGCGGGCTGGAACCCGGTTGGTATTGGTCGGCGGGCCAGAAGCGCGATGAGTCAGCGGTCAGGATCTCATCGATCAGCACCAGCGTACCGGCATCGTCCAGCCCGAATTCAAACTTGGTGTCGGCGATGATGATGCCGCGCTCACGCGCGTAATCGGATGCCTCCTTGTACAAGCGGATGGAGACGTCGCGCACCTGCGCCGCCAGCTTCGCGCCGATCATCTTTTCCGTTTCCTCGTAGGAGATGTTCTCGTCGTGATCCCCCACCTCGGCCTTGGTCGCTGGCGTGAAGATGATCTCCGGGAGCTTTTCAGCCTGTTTGAGGCCGGTGGGCAGCGCGATGCCGCACACCTTGCCGGTAGCCTGATAGTCCTTCCAGCCGGAACCGATGATGTAGCCGCGCACAACCGCCTCGATGGGCAAGGGTTTCAGGCGCTTGACGACAACCGCTCGCGCCTTGACCTGGGCGAGTTCGTCGACGCCCTTGACCACGGACTCGGGGGCAATGCCGGTCAGGTGGTTGGGCACGATATGCCCGAGCTTCGCGAACCAGAAGTTGGCCATGGCGTTCAGCACGGCGCCCTTGTCCGGGATCGGGTCGGAGAGAATCACGTCGAAGGCGGACAGCCGGTCGGAGGTGACGATCAGGAGATGCTTGTCGTCCACGCCGTACATGTCACGGACCTTGCCGCGCGTCAGAAGCGGCAGACTCTTGATGGAAGATTCAAATAGAGGGTGGGCCACGATTGCCTATGCGAAAAGTACCGGTTGCC
>CAIUTH010000006.1 GCA_903902075.1 uncultured Alphaproteobacteria bacterium | reverse complement strand
TTCATCCTGTATTCGGAAGACAGCAAGATCTATCCGGGCATCGTGCGGATCGAGAACGAGATCAGCGCCAAGCGTGACGCGTATGGCAACCGCATGCCGTCGCCGGACGCGCAGGTGTCCCAGCCCGGACGCTATGAGCGCCATGTCTGGGTCTATATCCCCAGACAGGTGAAACCGAATGCGCCCGTCATGGTGGTGCAGGACGGCCATTCCTATGTGAAGCGCCTCGCCAACATCCTGGACAGCATGATCGCGGCCAAGCGCCTGCCGGCGATGGTTGTGGTGCTGCCGGACTCCGGCGGCAACGATGCGCAAGGTTCGGAACGCGGGCTGGAATATGACGAAGTGTCGGGGCGCTATTCCGACTGGGTGGAAACAGAATTGCTGCCTGCCGTGACCAGGAATTATGGCGTGACCTTCACTGCCGATCCGGAAGGCCGTGCCACCATGGGCGGATCGTCGGGTGCGGCGGCGGCCTTCACAATGGCCTGGTTTCATCCCGAGCGGTATCACAAGGTGCTGAGCTATTCGGGTACCTTCGTGAACCAGGCCTGGCCTCCCGATCCCAAGACGCCGCGCGGCGCCTGGGAGTATCACGCCACTATCCTGCCCAAGGCGGCGAAGAAGCCGATCCGCATCTGGATGGAAGTGGGCGAAAAGGACAACCGCTTCGATAATGCCGAAGAGACCTGGCACAACTGGCCCCTGGCCAACAATCGCATGGCGGCGGTCCTGAAGAAGAGGGGTTATGACTATCGCTATGTCTTTGCGCTGGGCGCCGGGCATGTCGATGGCCGTGTCGTCATGCAGACCCTGCCGTCAGCGCTGGAATGGCTGTGGCGGGATTTTCCGAAATAAAGCCGAATAAAAACAACAACGGGGACGAGACATGAAGAAGATCACTGCATTGTCGCTGCTGGCGCTGTCCGCCATGGTTCCGGCGTTCGCTCAACCCGTAACCGATCCTTCGCTGCCGAAATTTCCCACCCCGCCCCCCGCGGTGACGGCCGAGAACAGCATCATCAAGCCGCCTTACGCCGATGCCCCGGAATACAAGGTCGATCCGTCGGTGCCGCAGGGCGATGTCCGCGAATTCATCCTGTATTCGGAAGACAGCAAGATCTATCCGGGCATCGTGCGGATCGAGAACGAGATCAGCGCCAAGCGTGACGCGTATGGCAACCGCATGCCGGCGCCGGACGCGCAGGTGTCCCAGCCCGGCCGCTATGAGCGCCATGTCTGGGTCTATATCCCCAAGCAGGTAAAGCCGAATGCGCCCTTCATGGTGGTGCAGGACGGCCATGGTTACATCAACCGCATGGCGCCGGTGCTGGACAACATGATCGCGGCGCACCGCGTGCCGGCCATGATCATCGTGGCGCCCGATTCCGGTGGCAGCGACGCCCAGGGTTCGCAGCGCGGGCTGGAATACGACACGCTGTCGGACCGCTATTCCAACTGGGTGGAGCAGGAATTGCTGCCCGCCGTGTCCAAGAATTACGGCGTGACATTCACAGCTGACCCGGAAGGCCGCGCCACCATGGGTGGTTCTTCGGGTGCGATCTGCGCATGGACCATGGCCTGGTATCACCCCGAGCGTTACCACAAGGTGCTGAGCTATTCGGGCACCTTCGTGAACCAGGCTTCGCCGCAGGATCCCAAGACCCCGCGCGGCGGCTGGGAATATCACGCTACGATGATCCCGAAGGCGGCGAAGAAGCCGATCCGCGTCTGGATGGAAGTCGGCGAAAAGGACCTGCACTTCGACGACCCGGAATCGACCTGGCACAACTGGCCGCTGGCCAACAATCGCATGGCGGCGGTGCTCAAGAAGAAGGGCTATGACTATAAGTATGTCTTCGCCATGGACGCTAGGCATGTCGACAATGGCGTGGTGCGCCAGACCTTGCCGTCGGCGCTGGAATGGCTGTGGCGCGACTACCCTAAGAGCTGAGCTTCTTCGCCCACCAGGCCGTGATGATCGGCACCGTCAGCATGGTGACCACCACGCTGGCGGCGACCAGCACGGTGGCGTAGGGCGCGGCCTTGGCGTAAGCGGGATTGGCGGCGGCGACCAATGCGGGCACCGCGGCGGCATTGCCGGCAGTGGCGGCGGCGGCAAGACCGGCAAGACCTTTGCCACCTGAAACGCGGTCGGCCAGGAACATCACGGTGCAGGAAATCACCAGCACCACCATGCCCAACGCCAGGCCCAACAAGCCTGCGCGCCACACGGCGGTGAGGTTCAATCCCGCGCCAATGGCGAAGGCAAAGAAGGGGATCAGCGCCGGCGCGGCCTTGCCCAGGAACTCGCGCATCTCGCGGTCGAGATTGCCGAGCAGGATGCCGACGGTCAGCGGCAGGATCGCGCCCAGCAAGGTCTGCCAGGGAAAGGCCAAGAGCCCGCCCAAGGTCATCATGGTGATGAAGGGGCCGGACTCCAGCGACATGACCGAATAGGCGCCCACATCCTTGGGCGCGCCATAGCGGCCCATCAGCGCCATGTAGAGACCGCCATTGGTGTCGTTGATCGCCACCACCACGGCCAGGGTGGAAAGCCCTGCCAGCATGCCGGTCTCGATCGGCTCGGTGCCCAGCACCCGTCCCAGCACCAGCGCCGCCACCACGCCCATGCTCACCTTGGCCGCCAGCAGCACCCCGCCCTTGCCCGCCACCTGGGGCAGGGTCTCGAACGGGATGGTGGCGCCCATGCAGACATAGAAGACCGCCAGGATGGGCAGGGCACCGGTGAACAGGGCCCCGGTAAAGGAGCCGAAGAACTGCCCCGCCCCCGGCGCGAAGGTGGCGATCAGGGCACCCAGGGTCAGGGGCACGATCACCATGCCGCCGGGGATGGCCTCGAGGCCGCGCTTGATCGGAATGCCCATTTTTCCCCCGGTTTTCCGGCAGCTTACCGGTCCGTCGCTACGTGCAACAGTCTGTATATACAACCTGAGGTTATGACTCTGCGCTGTTTGCTTGCTGGGCCGTTAACCGGGGAAAAACGCCTGCCACCGTACATTTCCCACGTCAGCCGGGGATTGTCTCGTGGCCAAGCCGAGCCTTATCGCGCGTTCGCGCAACACCAATCGTCTGCTTGCCAGGTATTCGGACACCTTCGGCGAAATGCAGCTGCGCAAGTATACCGAGCGCGCCATCCGCGCCGCCCGCGCCGAAGCCGAACTCAATCACCGCTCCAAGGCGACCTTCCTGTCGACCATGAGCCATGAGCTGCGCACGCCGCTCAACGCCATCATCGGATTCTCCGACCTGATCCGCCAGCCGGGCGCCACCACCCAGAGCGAGGCGGCGGACTATGCCGACCATATCGCCAATGCCGGCCGCCGCCTGCTGGACGTTGTGTCCGATGTGATGGACATGTCCAAGCTGGAATCGGGATCGCTGACGCTGGACAAGCGCCCGCTGCTGCTCAGCGAAGTGATCGAGAGCGCGCTGGAAGCCACAAAGCCGCTGTTCGATGCCAAGCATCAGCCGGTGGATGTGCGCCTGGAATCGAACCTTCCCGAGGTCAGCGGCGATTACAAACGCCTGCGCCAGCTCTTCACCAATCTTCTTTCCAATGCCAGCAAGTTCACCGCCGAAAAGGGCCGCGTCCTGGTGATGGCCAAGGCCGTGAAAGACGGCAGTGTCACCATCGCCATCGCCGATACCGGTATCGGCATGACCCATGAGCAGATCGTGATGGCGATGAAGCCTTTCGCCCAGGTCCAGGGCCATCTTGCGCGTAACCAGGAAGGCACCGGCCTTGGCCTGCCGCTGGCGATGGGCATCGCCAAGCTGCATGGCGGCACGCTTCTTCTGGACAGCCAGCCCGGCGCCGGCACCACCGCCATCGTCACCTTGCCGCGCGACGCGGCCTCCCTATCCACGCCCCTGCCAGTCGGAAAAGTCGCATGACCCTGCACATCGAAAAGCCGGCGGCCCAGCCCGCCGCTCCGCCCTTCCGCGAACGCCGCGGGTTGCCGGCCGCGCCGCCGGTTCGACTGGCCCATGTCGTGTCGGTCTCCGGCAGCCATGCCGTGGCCATCCTGGAACGCCAGGACGCCATCGCCGACAAGGCTCGCATCCAGATCGGCGCCCTGATCAAGATCATCACCCCCGACGCCACGGTGATGGGCGTGGTCAGCGCCGTCAGCGCGCCCATGCCGGCCGCCGAAGGCGAGCCCCAGTCGCTGGGCTTGGTGGAGATCAACCTGGCCG
>CAIUTH010000005.1 GCA_903902075.1 uncultured Alphaproteobacteria bacterium | reverse complement strand
CCAGTATGGGCGCTTGACCAAGGTGAAGCGGGAGTAGACGGCGCGGGTGATGGTCAGCGCTGCGGTCGCTGAGCTGAATCTAGTCTGCGCGATGCACTAGACGATGAATTCGGAAATCGGCTTGTTGGTCATGTTGGAATCGGTACCCCAGCGGTCCACCGACAGGCCCATGACCTGTTGAATTGTCAGGCCCACGCGCGACACCGTCGTGCTGGCTCCTGCATAATGAATGCCCGTTTTCATCCGGCCGCTTGCCGAACCCGCCAGCAGCATGGGAATGCCATCGACCGCATGGAGCTTGGCGTTGCTGGTGTCCGTATAGGCAAGCACCAGGCAGTGGTCCAGCAGGGTTCCATCGCCTTCCCTGATACCGTCCAGCGCCGACAGCAGCGCGGCGAAACCCTCCATGCTGTAGGTGCTGAACTGTGAGGTGGTGGGCTGGTAGCCGATGGCTTCATCCACCGGCTCCTCATGGGTGGACTGGTGGAAGGGACGTGAATCCCCCGGCATGTAAATGGTCGATGCCGGTTCCGAAAAAGCCATGTTGAATACCCGCGACTGGTCGGTCGCGAGCCCGATCGCCAGCAGCTGGGCCAGAACCGGCGTAACCTTTCGCAGACTGGGGACCGACTTGTTCATCGGCATTTCGCCCGGTTCGGGTGGAATGGTGACCTTGGCGGTGATCTGCGGCCGCTGCAACTCCGCGTCCAGCGTGTGCTCCAGTTCCCGTACCGAGGTGAAATACTGGTCCAGCCGCGCGCGATCTGCGGCGCCGACGTTCCTTTCCAGCAGCTTGCGGTCGTCGGCGACGATGGACAGAACACTCTTCTGCAGCATCACCTCGGGGTTGGGCTTCCAGTCGCTCTTGGACGGGTCCTGGAAACCGGCGCCGAACAGGCGATTGTAAAGTCCCAGCGGAGAGGTTTCCGGCGGATTGATATTGCTGCCGCCAAGGCTGGAATAGCTCTCGCGCTTGTTCCCGGAACAGGCCACCTCGATGGAGCGAAAGCGCGCCCCGTGACCGATGGCGGTGGCAATGGTCTGGTCGATGGTCTGGGCGTCGAACTGGGTATCGTTGGCGGGCGCGATCCCCGTGGTGATCGCGGCATTGCCCGTCCAGTGCTGGATATTGGGCTTGTCGTCGACATAGGCGCGGAAACCACTGAGCAGGTTCAACTTGCCCTTGTAGGGTTTCAGCGACGCCAGCTGCGGCATATCCTCATAGTTGGGCCCCGTGGATTGCGGCAGATACAGCGTTTTGGTCAGTCCGCAGCCCCAGAAGAAAGTGCCAAAGCGCGTGGGAATGGGCTGTCCCGTCGCGGCAAGGGCGCCCCTGTTGTCCAGGAAGCAGTCCAGAAACGGCAGCGCCATGGCAGCGACCGAGCTCTGGAACATTCCGCGCAGGAGGAACCGGCGTGTCAGGCGCATGATTATCCTCCCGGTCGCGTGTTGAGAGAAAGCTTGGCGGGGGCAGGCGGCGGTGCGGCGAAGAATTGCGGACTGGTGACGATGGCGCTCAGCAACGGCTGCACCCGGTACTGGGCGGCCACGAAGGCCTCGCCAAATGGACGAACGGTGCTACGGTCAAGCTCTTCGTTGCTGTCGCCTGTGCCATAGGCAAAGAGCTTTCGCACAAAACACGCCGTCACCTTGGGATTGTCGTGCAGGAACTGGCCCAGGCCGGCGCCGCCTGAAAACTGCTTGCCGCCGATGGTGGCGGAGGCGTCGATGTCACGGCCGCCCTCTTTCAGGCGGCGTTCGCCGATGCTGTCGAACTGTTCCAGCGACAGCCCGATCGGGTCACTGTGGGTGTGGCAGGAGGCACAGGTCGGCGTGGTGGCGTGCGCCAGCAGGCGGTCGCGCACGGTGCGAAGCGTGGGATTGTTCGTGTCGTTGACGATGGAGAAATCGACATTCGCCGGCGGGTTCGGCGTGGGCTCGCACAGGAAGATTTCCATCAGCGCAACGCCGCGCTTGGTGGGCGAGCTGCGTCCGGGATGGGAAAACATGCTCAGCATGGAAACCTGGGTGAGGATGCCGCTTCGTCCCGAATCCGCGGGAAACAAATAGGCCATCCAATCGCCGTTCAGGTTGTAGGGCACATCGTATATCCAGGCGAGCGAACGGTTGATGAAGGTGTTCCGCGTGGTGAACAATTCCCGCAGATCGCCGTCCTTTTTCAATGTCAGGTCGATCGCAGTGCGTAATGTCTCCTCACGGGCGGATGCGGAAATTTCATCGCTGTATTTGGGATAGATGGTGGGATCCTTGGTGATCGCGCCCAACGTATCGAGCTGCAGAAAATCGCTGAAGAAGGCCCGCATCCCGGTTTCCAGCCGGGGCGAGGCCATCAGGCGCGCGGCCTGGGCCTTCACGCCGGCTTCGGTGTCGAGGAGGCCGGAGCGTGCGGCGTCAAGCAGCGCCGCGTCGGGGGTTGAATCCCAAAGCATGTAGCTCAGCCGTGCCGCACGGCCATAGCCGTCCAAGCTGTAACCAGGGCCCCTGGGCACGGCCATCTCGACGCGGAACAGAAAATCCGGCGCGGAGAGCAGGGTGGTCAGGCTGTAGCTGAGGCCGCTGTAGAAATTGCCCGACAGCCGGGTCGCGGCGTCGGCCGCATCGGCGCGTTTTTTCAATTCCTCCGGTGACAGGGGCCGGCGGAACAGGAGCGTGCCGTAATGGTTCAGTACCTGGCTGGCGCAGGCATGATCGGGCAGGGTGACCGATTGGGGCGTGCAGCCAATCAGCCGGCCGCGATTCTTCTCATCCACCACCTGCCGGGCGATGCCGTTGGCCATCTTGGCATAAGCCTCGAAACCTGCCGGGGTGATCGAAAGGGTTGCACCGCTCGATGCCAGAAGGCCCCCTATCCGGCGATCCGGCTCGAACTTGCCCTGCACCACGATTCCGGGGCCGAAAATGTCCGCGATGGAGTTGCGATACTGGCTCTCGGTCAGCCTTCGCAGGCCGGCAAGATGGGATGGCTCGGCCGCCAGGGCTCCCGTCGCGGCGAGGCACAGACCGGTCAGGATGGTCAGTGTCCTTATGCTTCGTCGCATGATTTATCCGTTGAAAAAGCAGCGCCAGAAGACTTCGAATATAGGCCAATGCCGGCGCCTGACCAGCGCGATCCGACGGGGCTGTTTGTGCGCCGCAGCAAAACACAAGGAGTACAGGCCCCGCGGGATGCGATAGGGTGCGGTATCGCGTGAAGGACCTTCGCTTGGAACCGATCCCGTTAAAGCCATCCGCCCTGGCCGCGCTTCTGCTGGCCCTGACCGTCTGCCCGGCCGTGGCCGCGCCTTGGGTGCGGGGCTATGTGGTGGATAATTACGAGCCTGCTTTTCACTATGGCGGGCGCAATGGCACCGAAGACGCGGGCCCGGACTGTCCCAAGGGCACGATTCCCATCCTGGATTACAAGTCCGTTCTCAAGACCAGCTGGCGAACGAACGAGGAAGTTGCAAAGCTGACCTTGCCCATATCGGCCGGCGGCGAAGGCGAGAAAGTCATCTCGCCGGCCATGCAACATCGCGGCTTCCGGCGCGACATCGATTCCTACATCAATCCCTTCACCGCGCCCGATCCCGGCATGCAGCAGGTGACGGGCCGGATCGCCGAGGGCTTCAACCTGGACGGCAACGCCAGGACGGGCGGATTCACCAGCCCGTCCGGCGAGCGCGGAATAGACAATGCCTTTTACCGCGCCTGGGGCTGCATCATGTCGTATCGCGGCATGCCCTATCACGCCTATCTCAGCCAGCGCGCCAACGACAAGATGCTGGACGGGCTTTACACCATGGTCATCCGCCTGTCGGGCAGCGGCGATCCCATGAACGATGACAATGTGACGTTCGAGGTGGGCTACTCACCCGATCATGTGGTCAAGGATGCTGCTGGCAATCTGATCCGGGATGTTTCGTTCCGGTTGGCAAGAAGCCAGCAATATACCCGGCTCAGGGCCCGGATTCGCGACGGCGTGCTGGAAGCCGGGCAGGCTGACATGCGTCTGCCTGCTTTCTCCTGGGGCGAAACCAATCGCGGCGAGGTCCTGTTCCAGAAAGCACGGGTGCGCCTTGTCCTGCACAGGGATGGCGGCCTGTCCGGCCTGCTGGGTGGCTACCGGGACTGGCGCGACGTGTATGCTCTCGACACGTTCAATGTGCCGTCGGGCGGCGCCACGCGGGAAACCTACTATCATCATAACCAGATCGCGATGTACTACGCGCTCAAGCGCAACGCCGACGCCATGCCTGACCCCAGGACGGGTCGCAACACCGCGATATCCGCGGCCTTCCGGTTTACCGCCCGCCCGGCCTTTGTCGTCGATCCTCCCGCCGCGCTGGCCGTGGACCAGCCGCCCTATCCTGGCGGCGACAAGGCGATGACCGAGCGCAAGCGCTTCCTGCACGCCATCGCCACCCGGATCATCGCGCCGGAAGTTCGCAAGGCTGAACCGGAGGCCAGGCAGCAGGTCGCCGCCGAAGACGCCCCATCGGGAAAATCTCCGAGACGAATTCCTTAGTTGCGCGCCGCGCCTATAGCGGCACGGCGTCGAACGCGATCGTGGTGCGAAGGGACGCGTCAAGGAACGGGATGGTCCCGTGCCACATGTAGGACGGGAACAGGACCAGCCGTCCGGGCACAGGTTGCACCGCGCGGCGGATGGGATCATTCAGCGCCACATCCAGTTCCGGTTCACCGAACTTGATCCATCCTTGTCTGGCGTCCTGGTCCTTCGCCACTTCAGGCACGGTGGCGTAGTAGCAGGAACTTACCCAGCCCTGCGGATGCAGGTGGTTCACGTGAAATCCCTGCTCGCGCATCAGCGAAGACCAGGCACCGGCAAAACGAAACCCATTCCGCCGGCGCGCCAGGAAGGGGTGTTGGTCGTCCGGCGCAAGCTCGGCGATGTAGGCGGAAAGTGCCGCCTCGATGCGCGCACGCAGTTTTTCCACCAACGCATGCCCGGCACCGAACAGGTGGCCCTGGGTCTGGGTGCCGCCATGCAGCGACTGTTCCAGATAGGCCTGGGTCCTGGGGTGCAAACGCTCCAGCTCCAACCCGAGTTCGGCGTTGAAATCCGCCATGTTGGAAAATCCGT
>CAIUTH010000004.1 GCA_903902075.1 uncultured Alphaproteobacteria bacterium | reverse complement strand
CTGCCCTCCTATCGCGGCGACAACATCAACGGCAGCGAGTTCACGCCTGAGGCGCGCATTCCCGATCCGCAGCGCCTGCTGCAGGCCAATGCCCAGTCGGCCGCGACGCTCAACCTGCTGCGCGCCTTCGCGCAAGGGGGCTATGCCGACCTGCACAATGTCCATCGTTGGATGTTGGGCTTCATCGCGGACTCGCCGGCCGGCGAACAATATAGAGGTCTCGCACAGCGTATCTCCGAAACGCTCGAATTCATGGACGCGATCGGCATTACGTCCACGTCGGTGCCGCAGCTGCGTGGCACTGATTTTTATACATCGCATGAAGCGCTGCTGCTGCCCTATGAACAAGCGATGACGCGCGTGGATTCCACCAGCGGCGACTGGTACGACACCAGCGCGCACATGCTGTGGATCGGCGACCGCACCCGCCAGCTGGACGGCGCCCATGTCGAATTCATGCGCGGCATCAAGAACCCGATCGGCCTGAAATGCGGCCCCTCGCTGGAGCCGGATGACCTGCTGCGCCTGATCGCGGCGCTCAATCCCGCCAACATTCCCGGCCGCCTGACCCTGATTGCCCGCTTCGGCGCCGACAAGATCGCCGATAAGCTGCCCGCTTTGGTGCGCGCGGTGAAGCGCGAAGGCGCGTCTGTTGTGTGGTCGTCCGATCCCATGCACGGCAACACGATCAAGCTGCAGTCTGGTTACAAGACCCGCCCCGTCGAGCGGGTGCTGGAAGAAGTGCGCAGCTTCTTTGCCATCCACCGCGTCGAAGGCACCCATGCCGGCGGCGTGCATTTCGAGATGACGGGCCAGAACGTCACCGAATGCCTGGGCGGCGCGCAAGGCTTGAAGGAAATCGATCTCGCCGATCGCTATCAGACGGCCTGCGATCCGCGCCTGAATGCCAGCCAGGCGCTGGAACTGGCCTTCCTGATCGCACAAGGCATCCGCGACGAGCGGATGAAGCAGACTGGGCTGGCCGCCTCGGCCTGAGTATATGCCCCTCATGCTTCGACAGGCTCAGCATGAGGATTTTTGCCAAGTCCTCACCCTGAGCTTGTCGAAGGGTGCGTGGGCTGAGATGGTTGTGTAATGGGTATTGCTCGTCTTCTCGCGAAAGGCTGGATCATTTTCTGCCTGTTCGCGGGCGCCCATGCTGTTCGCCTCGCGCTTCTTCAGGGCATGCCGCTCGATTCCTCGTTGCTTGGCATCGGTATCTGCGCCCTGCTGTTCACCGCCATGGGCCTGCTGTTCGTGGGCGGGTTCGGCGTTTCGGCCGCCCATGTCAGCGGCGCGCCCTGGGCCACGCGTTTTCGCCCCCACCACCTGATCCCCGGCTTCAACGAAGTGGTGTTCCTGCTGTTCGTGGCGCTGAGCTTTCTCAACCAGGCATTCGTCGCGCCCACCAATATCGACCGTGGCAGCGCCGGCGCGCTGGAGAACGCCATCTATTTCGTGGTGCCGGGGCAGCGGGCGCTGGTCACCTCGCTGGACGCCTGCACCATGGATGGCGGGCGGGTCTTTGCCGCGTCCTTCGCCTGGCTGCTGGCCATCATCTATCTCGCCAGTGCTGCCTCCCGGCTGAAGTTGCAGGCCGGCCTGATCCGGCTGGAAGCCGGCGACCGGCCGCAAGCCCTGGGGCCAACTTTGCGCGCCTTCCTGTTCGGCATCGTGGCAGTGGTGGGCATCCAGTTCCTGTTTGTGGGCTCGGCCTATCCCTGGCTGAACTGCAGCGCCTTTGCCGATGTCACCGGCGCCCTGCTGATCGGGCTGGCGCCCCTGATGCTTGCCTATTTAATTGTCGCAGCACTGGCATGCTTGATGGCCTCCGCGCCGGAAAAATAGCAAGCGTTTCCATCGGGTTAGATGGTAACATGTCGCAACATTTGTTTGCTGGCGACTCCATGTGGCGCGGTCCCTAATCACCATCGACTTTGCCCGGGGAAATCAAAGCCTTGTTTCTGCGCCGCCGCGTGCCGGAAAGTGGACCGTTGAAAGCTGCCGTCATCGGCGCCGGCGTGTTCGGGCATCATCATGCCACCAAGTACAAAAGCCTGGCCCAAGCGGGGCAGGACGTCGAACTTTACGCCATCGCCGATCCCAGTGCCGAGATGCTGGCCAAGGCCAGGGCGCATCATTGCTGCAAGACCGTGTCCGACTGGCGCGAACTGCTGGGCAAGGTCGATCTGGTGAGCATCTGCTCGCCCGCCATCACCCATGCCGAGATCGTGCGCGATTTTCTGAAAGCTGGCGCCCATGTGCTGGTGGAAAAGCCCATCGCTACCACCCTGGAAGAAGCTGCCGAACTGGTGGCGCTGTCGCGCGAAGTTGGCCGCGTCCTGTCCGTCGGCCACCAGGAACGCTTTGTCTTTGCCCGCACCGGCCTTCTGGACGTGTCGGAAATCCCGCAGGAAATCACCTGCTGGCGCCAGGGTCCCTGGACCGGCCGGGGCGATGACGTTTCTGTGGTGCTGGACCTGATGATCCATGACCTGGATCTGGTGCATGCGCTGGTGCCGGGCCCGGTCGGTGATGTGCGCGCCGAAGGCCTGGTCGAATATGGGCCCCATGCCGACGAAGTTTTCGCCATTCTGCGCTTTACCAATGGCACCATCGCCAAGCTGGAAACCAGCCGCGTCGCCAATGAACGCAAACGCGGCCTGCGCGCGGTCTATGCCGATGGCGTGGTGGAAATCGATTTCCTGTCCCGCATCGTGACCAACACCACGCCGCGTCCCTTGGGCGCGCTGGAGCTGGGCGATCCCCTGGGCGAATCCGTGGCCGGCTTTGTGGCCGCCGCGCGGGCCGGCACCGATGCGCTGGTCACCCCCGAACAGGCCGCCCAGGCGCTGGAAACCGCGCTGTGGATCGAGGATGCCTCGGGTGTCGCCGTTCGCTCGGCGCAATGCCTTACCGCGGCGGGCCGCTAGTACCCGTCCCCTTAGCCCTGTAAATACCGGTGATGGTGGACCGTTACCGCATCGCATTGGCACAGCTGAACCCGGTGGTGGGCGACATCGCCGGCAACCTGGCGCGCGCCCGCGCCGCCCGGGCCGGGGCGATGGATGCCGACGTGATCCTGTTCTCCGAACTGTTCATTGTGGGCTATTCGCCCGAAGACCTGGTGCTGAAGCCGGCGCTGCAGGAAGACGCCCGTGCCGCGGTGGAAGAACTGGCGCGCGACACCGCCGATGGCGGCCCTGCCATCCTGATGGGCTCACCCTGGGCCCTGCATGGCGAACTCTTCAACGCGGTGGCGGTGCTGGACGGCGGCAAAATCCAGGGCGTGACCTTCAAGTATGAGCTGCCCAATTACGGCGTGTTCGACGAGAAGCGCGTTTTCCATCGCGGGCCGCCGCCCGAGCCCCTGACGGTGCGGGGCGTTAAGCTGGGCATTCCCATCTGCGAGGATATCTGGAAACAGGATGTCACCATCTGGCTGGCCGATGCGGGGGCGGAGATTTTCTGCGTCCCCAATGGTTCGCCCTTCGAGGCCGGCAAGGAAGATGTGCGGCTGAAGCTGGCCGCCAGCCGCATCCACGAGACCGGCGTGCCGCTGATCTATCTCAACCAGCTCGGTGGCCAGGACGAGGTGGTCTATGACGGCGCCAGTTTTGTGCTGAATGCCGACGGCAAGATCGCGGTGGCGCTGCCGAGCTGGAACGAGCAGGTCGCCATCACCGACTGGCAGCGCGATGGCAGCGGCAAATGGATCTGCGCGCTGGGCGACACGTTCGTGGCGCAGGATCGTTCCAGTCAAGTTTACCACGCCATGGTGCTGGCGTTGCGCGACTATGTGAACAAGAACCGCTTTCCGGGCGTGGTGCTGGGGCTGTCCGGCGGCATCGATTCGGCGCTGTCGGCGGCAGTGGCGGTGGATGCGCTGGGCGCGGATCGCGTGCGCTGCGTGATGCTGCCATCGCGTTATACCAGCCGCGAGAGCCTGGAAGATGCCGATGCCTGCGCCCGGATGCTGGGCGTGACCTATGAGACCATCGAGATCGAGCGCGCCGTTGCCGCGATGGGCGAGACCCTGGCGGCGCCTTTTGCCGGGACAAAGACCGACACCAGCGAGGAGAATATCCAGTCCCGCCTGCGCGGCGTGATCCTGATGGCGCTGTCCAACAAGTTTGGCCCCATGGTGCTGACCACCGGTAACAAGAGCGAGATGAGCGTGGGCTATGCCACTCTCTATGGCGACATGTGCGGCGGCTACAATGTGCTGAAGGACATTTATAAAACTGAAGTGTTCCGGCTTTCCCACTGGCGCAACCAGAATTCGCCGGCCGGCGCGCTCGGACCGCAGGGCCGCGTGATCCCCGAGCGCATCATCGAAAAGCCGCCGACGGCGGAACTCAAGCCCAACCAGACCGATCAGGACTCCCTGCCGCCTTACGATATCCTGGACGGCATCCTGGAATGCCTGGTGGAGCATGAATGCAGCTTCGAACAGACAGTGGCCAAGGGCTTTGACCCCGCCACGGTCAAGCGCATCGAGCATCTTCTGTATGTGTCGGAATACAAGCGCCGCCAGGCGCCGCCGGGTGTGAAGATCAGCAGCCGCAATTTCGGCCGCGACCGCCGCTATCCCATCACCAATGCCTTCCGGGACGCACGATGACCATCACCGTCCGCTTCGCGCCATCGCCCACGGGCCTGCTGCATGCCGGCAACGCCCGTACCGCGTTGCTGAACTGGCTGTTCGCCAAAAAACTGGGCGGGCGTTTCCTGCTACGGATCGACGACACCGATGCGGCGCGTTCGACCAAGGCGTTTGAAGAGGCGATCTATCGCGACCTGGCCTGGCTGGGCCTGACCCATGACGGCACCGACCGCCAGATCAACCGGCTGGCCAAGTACAGCGCCGCTTTCTACCGGCTGCAGGCGGCGGGTCTGGTCTATCCCTGTTTCGAGACCGAAGTGGAGCTGGACCGCCAACGTTCGCTTCTGGCGGCGCGCAAGCTGCCGCCGATCTATAACCGCGCTTCGCTGGAGCCGGCCAACAAGGCCAGGTGGGAAGCTGAAGGCCGCATGCCGCATTGGCGCTTCAAGCTGTCGCGCACGCCGGTCAGCTGGACCGACCTGGTGCGCGGCCCGGTGGAGATCGACACCGCCACCATGTCCGATCCGGTGCTGGTGCGCGAGGACGGCGCCTTTCTCTACACGCTGCCTTCGGTGGCCGATGATATTGACATGGCCATCAACTTTGTGGTGCGCGGCGAAGATCATGTCACCAACACCGCGGCCCAGATCGAGATATTCCAGGCGCTGGGTGGCCCCGTTCCCAAGTTTGCGCATTTCCCGCTGCTGGTGGGTGCGGGCGGCGAGGCGCTGAGCAAGCGGCTGGGCTCGCTGTCGCTGGAAAGCCTGCGCGAGGCGGGCATCGAGCCGCTGGCGGTGGCGGCCTATCTCGCCAAGATCGGCACCAGTGATCCGGTCGAGCCGCGCCAGTCGCTGGGCGAACTGGCAAGTGAATTCGATTTTGCCAAGATCGGCCGCGCCCCGGCGCATTTCGTGCCCGAAGAACTGGACGCGCTGAACGCCAGGACCTTGCATGCCATGCCGTACAGCGCCGTCGCGGGCCGCATACCCCAGGGTGAAGCCTTCTGGGATGCGGTGAAGTCCAATCTTGCCAAGCTGTCCGATGCCGCCGGCATGGCCATTCTGGTGACCGGCCCGGTCACGCCCGTTATCGAGGATGCCGGGCTGGCGGAAAAAGCCGCCGCCCTTTTGCCGCCCGAACCGTGGGACGAAGCCACCTGGGGCGCCTGGACCAAGGCGGTTTCGGCGGAAACCGGGGCCAAGGGCAGGGGGCTGTTTCATCCGTTAAGGCTGGCGCTGACGGGCCTGGAGCATGGACCCGAACTCAAAAAACTGTTACCCCTGATCGGGCGCGATAAATCCATGGCGCGGCTCAAAGGGGAAACGGCGTGATCGTTTCGTGTCAAACCGGAATTCGAATTAGCGGCTGATTGCTCCGCCTGTTTCCGTTTGCCTGAACCGTATCCACCTTTTTCGAGCCGTTCCGATGCCCCTGCGCCTCTTCAGCACCCTGACCAAGACCAAGGACGATTTTTCGCCCCTCGATGCGAAGAATGTCCGCATGTATGTCTGCGGCCCCACGGTCTATGACTTCGCCCATATCGGCAATGCGCGCCCGGTCATCGTGTTCGACATCCTGTTCCGGCTCTTGCGCCACACCTATGGCGACGCCCATGTCACCTATGTCCGCAACATCACCGACGTGGACGACAAGATCAACGAACGCGCCGCCCAGCGCGGCATCTCGATCCGCGAGCTGACCGAGGAAACTGCGCGCATCTATGAAGAAGATGTGGCGGCGCTGGGCAACCTGCCCCCGTCCGTGACGCCGCGCGCCACCGAGCACATCGCCCAGATGATCCGTATCATCGAGGAACTTATCGCCGCCGGGCATGCTTATGCCGCGCAAAGCCATGTGCTGTTCAACGTTTCGTCCAAGGCCGATTACGGCAAGCTGTCGCGCCGCAGCGTGGACGAGATGCTGGCCGGCGCGCGCGTGGAAGTGGCGCCCTACAAGCAGAACGCCATGGACTTTGTGCTGTGGAAGCCGTCGGACGCGAAAGCGCCCGGCTGGGATTCACCCTGGGGCCGTGGGCGTCCGGGCTGGCATATCGAATGCTCTGCCATGGCCGGGGAATATCTGGGCCAGACCTTCGACATTCATGGCGGCGGCATCGACCTGCAATTTCCCCATCACGAGAATGAGATTGCCCAGAGCGAGGGCGCCCATCATGGCGCGCCGCTGGCGAAGGTGTGGATGCACAACGGCTTCCTGCAGGTGGAAGGCGAAAAGATGTCCAAGAGCCTGGGTAACTTCTTCACCATCCGCGACCTGCTGGCCGATTGGCCGGGCGAGGTGCTGCGCTTCAACATGCTGCGCACCCACTATCGCCAGCCGATCGACTTCACCATCGCGGGCCTCAAGGAAAGCTGGAAGACGCTGGAGCGCTGGTACGAGGTGACCGAGCCCCTGGTCGATCCGGCGCCGAACGCGGCCTTTTTCGAAGCCTTGTCGGACGACCTCAACACCCCGGCGGCCATCGCCAGCCTGCACCAGGCCGATGAGATGGCTCTGGCGGGCGGGCTGGGCTTTCTGGGCTTCTCCAATGTCCAGATAAAGATCGCCAGCAAGGCCAAGGTGGACATCGCTGCGATCGAGGGCGCCATCGCCGCCCGCAACGCCGCCCGCAAGGCGAAAGACTTCAAGGAATCCGACCGCATCCGCGACGAGTGGCTGGCCAAGGGCATCGTCTTCAAGGACGGGCCGCAAGGCACGACCTGGGAGGTCAAGAAGTGACCGCTCCAAAAGAACGCCTCTATCTATTCGACACCACCTTGCGCGACGGCGCGCAAACCCAGGGCGTGGATTTCTCGGTCGAGGACAAGCGCCAGATTGCGCTGGCGCTTGATCAACTGGGCGTGGATTATATCGAGGGCGGCTGGCCCGGCGCCAATCCCACCGATACCGCATTCTTTGGTGATCGTCCGCCACTGAAGCGCGCCCGCTTCACCGCGTTCGGCATGACAAAGCGTGCCGGCCGCAGCGCCGCCAATGATCCGTCTT
>CAIUTH010000003.1 GCA_903902075.1 uncultured Alphaproteobacteria bacterium | reverse complement strand
CATCACGGTGCATGCGCGCGGGGCCATCAGGTGGATTCAGGACAGCGGCTGGTTGCGCAGCCATGTCACCGCCTTGAGCGATGCCCATGAAGAAAAGCGGGCGGAGCCGTGGAAAGTCGGCGATGCACCTGCCAGCTATATCGACAGCCTGCTGCGCGCGATTGTCGGATTCGAGCTGACCATCCAGACGCTGGAAGGCAAGTACAAGCTCAGCCAGAACCGCGACGCGGCCGACCGCGACGGCGTACGCGACTCCTATGCGCGCGAGGGCCGGACCGATCTTTCCGGGTTGATGGAATGAAATCCTGGCCCGGTTATGCGGCGTTGCTTTTGCTGGGCGCAGTGCTGGACGCAGGCGTGCGGCTATTTCCGGCCGACCTGCCGGTGTGGCTGCCCTGGGAATTTTCCTGGCCGATCTATCTCGCCACCGCGCTGACCTTGGGCTGGTTCGTCCGTGGACTGAAGGTTCTGCCCAAGGCGCAGCATCCGCCGCTGTGGCGCAGCATTTGCTTCGTGGCTGGGGTTCTCAGCTTCTGGATCGTGCTGCAGACCCGCATCGACTATTACGCCCAGCACATGTTCTTCGTGCACCGGGCGGCGCATTTTGTGCTGCACCACTTCGGCGCTTTCTTCATCGCGCTGGGCATGAGCGGACCCGTACTGTGGGCGGGGATGCCGGGATTCCTGCGGCCCCTGATCAAAGTGCGGCCGGTGCAGGCGACATTGTCCGTCCTACAAAACCCGGTGATGGCGCCCTTCCTGTTTATCGGGCTGCTCTATTTCTGGCTGATCCCGGGCATCCATACCCGCGTCATGCTGGATGCCAGCCTGTATGAACTGATGAACTGGACCATGGCGATCAATGGCGTGATGTTCTGGTCGCTGATCCTGGACAGCCGGGCCAAGCCGCCGGCGCGCCTGTCGCACCTGATGCGCGCCGCCCTGATCCTGGTGATCGAGCTGCCCCAGATGGTGCTGGGCGCCATCCTGTCCCTGACCGAGCATGACATCTATCCGGTCTACATGATCTGCGGCCGGGTGCTGGACATGACGGCGCTGAATGACCAACATTATGGCGGGTTGATCATCTGGCTGCCCGGCACCCTGACCAGTTTCGCGGCCATGATCGTGGTGCTGGTGACCATGCGCCTCAACGAGGAAAGAGCGGAAAGTGAAGCGGCTTAGTCTTGTGATCCTGTTGCTCTCGATGGTGTCGGCGCAGGCCGCGCCGTTCGAGGTCACCGGCGCTTGGTTCCGCAGCCTGCCTGGCAAGCTGCCGGCCGGCGGCTATTTCACCGCCCAGAACAACAGCCGCCGGGACGTCTCGATCACCGGCGCGCGTTCGGACGCCTGCGGCATGCTGATGATCCACCAATCGTCCAACAAGGGCGGCATGAGCGGCATGGACATGATGGAAACGGTAAAAGTGCCGGCGGGCGGGCAGGTCGCGTTCGCGACCGGCGGCTATCACCTGATGTGCGAAGGCGCAAAAATGAAGATCGGCACCAAGGTGCCGGTGCTGATCAACCTGTCGGACGGCACATCGGTGGCGGTGGCGTTCCAGGTCAAGGGCGCCATGGGAAAATAGCCGGTTCCCCTTTGCGATTTGGCGGCCCGTGTTAAGGTCGATCTGGGGGACGGCATGATCAGCGAACAGCAAAACCAGGTTTTCACCAAATGCGCGGTGCGGTTGATCCCGTTCCTGATGCTGCTCTATTTCGTCAATTACCTGGACCGGGTGAATGTCGGCTTCGCGGCCCTGACCATGAACAAGGACCTGGGCTTTTCGCCATCGGTCTATGGCGCGGCCGCCAGTATCTTCTTCATCAGCTATGCGATCTTCCAGATTCCCGCCACCCTGTTCGTGGCGCGTCTGGGCCACAAGCGCGCCATCTGCGTGGTCATGGCGTTCTGGGGCGCGGTGTCAGCGGCGACGTCGCTGGTCACCGAGCCTTATGGCTTTTACGCCGCGCGCTTCCTGTTGGGTGTCGCGGAGGCCGGATTTTTCCCCGGCATCATCCTGTACCTGACCTTCTGGTTTCCACGCGAATACCGCGCCCGCTTCACCGCCATCTTCATGACCGCCATTCCGCTGTCTTCGACCTTTGGCGGACCGCTGTCGGGACTGCTGCTGCAACTGGACAGTCTGGGCGGTTTGCGCGGCTGGCAATGGCTGTTCCTGATCGAGGGCTTGCCGGCTTGCGCGCTGGCGCTGGTGGTACTGAAATTCCTGCCCAATGGACCCGCCCAGGCCAGCTTCCTGTCACAGGCCGAGAAGGACACCATCACCGCGCGGCTGGCGGAAGAGCGCCCGGCAAGCCACACCAGCGTGTGGCCGGGGATTTTCGATCTGCGCGTGCTGCTGCTGGGCCTTGTGGGGACCGGCATCAACTCCGCCATCTTCGGCACCCAGCTGTGGATGCCGCTGATCGTCAAATCATTGGGCTATTCCAACTTGGCCACCGGTTTCATCATCGCCGTGCCCTGGATGCTGGGGATCGCCGTCATGATCCTGGTTGCCCGCTCCAGCGACCGGCGGGGCGAGCGGCCCTGGCATGTCGCCATATCGCTGGCCATCGCGGCCTGCGGATTTGTGATCGCGGCGATGGCGACCAATCCCTATCTGGAGATCGCCGGGCTTTTCGTCGTCGTGCTGGGGATCATCGGCCATTACGGGCCCTTTTATACGCTGGCGTCATCCTTCTTCGCAGGGAGGGCGGCGCCGGCCTCCATCGCGGCGGTGAACCTGCTGTCCACCGGGCTGGGCGGGTTTATCGGGCCAAACCTGATCGGCCAACTCAAGCAGTCGACCGGCGGTTATCCGGCCGGCATGCTGGCGCTAGCAGTGGGGCTGGTCATCTCGGTTATACTGGTGCTCAGCCTGCGCCGGGTGATGGCGGCGCGGGCGGTAACCGCCTAGCGCGCGTCCTCTTCCTGGAGTTCGGCAAACGACACATGGCAATGGCCGCCATGCTTCTGGAAATAGCGCTGATGGCTTTCCTCGGCCTTCCAGAAGGTCGGGGCAGGCTCGATCTGGGTGACGATCGGCTTGCTCAACTTGCCGGAGGCCGCAACCTTGTCGCGTTCTTCGGCGGCGATACGGGCCTGCTCCGGACTATGGGTGAAGATCACCGAACGATACTGGGTGCCGAAGTCGGGCCCCTGGCGGTCCTTCTGGGTAGGGTTGTGCATCCGGAAGAACAGCTGGACGAGGGTCGCATAGGAAACCTTGGCAGGGTTAAACGTCACCTCCACCACCTCGGCATGATAGGTGTCGCCGCCGCAGACCTGACGGTAGGTGGGGTTCTCGCCGGTGCCGCCGGCATAGCCGCTGACCGCGTCGCTGACGCCGGGCACCTGGCGGAAGAAGTCCTCCACCCCCCAGAAACAGCCCGCGCCGAAGAGTGCCTTTTCCATGATCCGTTCTCCGCTTTTCACAATGCATAATACGCGTAACGCGCATGCCGGTTACATCCCCTGCGGCACGGGTTATAGAGGCGTATGACCCTGTCAAAGTCATCCCATGTTTCGCGTGTCACCAAGCCGATGGCGACGATTTTCAAGCTCGCAGATCGCTTTAGCTTTCCGGTCTATCCCATTGCCTGGACAGTGAATGTTCGGGCAGGGCAGGGTACATGAAGGTTGTCATTATTGGCGCAGGTGTGGCGGGCCTTGGGATCGGCTGGCGGCTGCGGCAGGCGGGCTGTTCGGTCACGATTCTGGAGCGGGCGCAGCCCGGCGGCGGGGCGAGCTGGGCGGCGGCGGGCATGCTGGCGGTCACCGCCGAACTGGAGGATTCCCCCGAGCCGGAACGCGCCCTGGCGCTGCGGGCCAGCGCCCTGTGGCCGGCCTTCGCGGCTGAGCTGGAGGAAGCCAGCGGGCGCGCCGTGTTCCTGAACCAGGGCGGGGCGCTGCTGCTGGCGGGCGATGCCGCCGAGCTGGAGGTCATGCGGTCCCGCGCCGGGGGTGACCTGCGGATCGTCGATCCGGCACAGGCCAAGGCGCTGGTGCCGCTGCTGGGCGGTTCGCTGGGCGGGCTGTGGTCTCCCAGGGAAGCCCATGTCGACAACCGCGCCCTGGCCGAGGCTCTGACCATCGCCTTCCTGAAGGCGGGCGGGGTGCTCAATCCCAATGAGGCCGCAGTGCGGATCGAGACGCGGGGCGGACGGGCCAGTGCCGTCCTCACCCCCTATGGCCGCCATGACGCCGGTGCCGTGCTGATTGCGGCAGGGGCGTGGAGCGGGTTGCTGGAAGAAATCCCTATCGTGCCGGTCAAGGGCGAGGTGATCGCGCTCAGTCCGCCCAGCGGTGCGGTCCTGCCGGGCCCCGTGGTGTGGGGCGAACATGTCTATTGCGTGCCGCGTCATGGGCGGTTGCTGATCGGCGCAACGGTCGAGGAGGCCGGCTTCGACACCAGTGTGACGCAGGCCGGCCGCAAACACCTGCGCGCCTGCGCGGAAAAATTGATGCCGTCCCTGAAAAGCTGGAGCCTGTCGGACCATTGGGCGGGGCTGCGGCCCAAGAGCCCGGATGGCTTGCCGCTTCTGGGCGGGACCGCTACAGCGGGATTGTTCGTGGCGGGCGGCCAATACCGCAACGGCATCCTGTTCGCCCCGGCCATCGCCGGTGAAATGGCGGACCTGATATTGGGGAAGGCGACCGTCGACCCTGCCTTTGATCCTCGGCGCTTTTTGGGAGATTTGCATGAGTGAATTTGTTGTCGATCCGGTGATCGCGGGCCTGACCCAGACCATTACCGACTGGCCTTTGAGCAGGCTCTTTGTCTTCAACGACTCCCGCTATCACTGGGGCCTGTTGGTGCCGCGCCGCGCCGGGGTGGTCGAGATGTGCGACCTGTCGCAGGAAGACCAGGCCCAGATGATGCGCGAGATCGTCCAGCTGTCGAACATCATCCGCACCCTGCCGGGGGTGGAGAAGCTGAATGTCGGCAACCTGGGCAACATGGTGCTGCAGCTGCATGTCCATGTGATCGGCCGCTTCAAGGGCGATCCGGCCTGGCCGGGCCCGGTCTGGGGCCATTCCAAGCCGGTCCCGTGGGAGGGTACCGCCCCGCTGATGGCCGCGGTAAGCAAAAGTTAACCATAAGGGGGCAGAACAGCCCCATGCAGGCAGAAGCCGCATCATCACTTGGCGCCTCTTTGGGCGCAGAACGCGTCGTGGCCGCGCTGAAAAGCGCCGCTGCCGCGACGGGTTCGGATTTCCATTACCTGCTTGGCACCGCCATGCGCGAGTCCAGCCTCAAGCCCACGGCGCAGTCGTCCACCTCGTCGGCGGCCGGGCTGTTCCAGTTCATCGACCAGACCTGGCTGGGGCTGGTGAAGGAACATGGCGGCCAGCACGGGCTTGGCAATTACGCCGCCGCCATCAGCAAGGATTCCAACGGCCGCTATCAAGCCGATGCGGGTGCCAAGGCGTCCATCCTGGCGCTGCGCAAGAATCCGGAAACCGCCGCCCTGATGGCCGGCGAATATGCCAAGTCCACGCAAGGCACGATGCGCGCTTCGCTGGGCCGCGAGGTCTGCGGCGGCGAACTCTATGCGGCGCACTTCCTGGGCCCCGATGCGGCCTGCCGGTTGATCAAGGCCGCCGGCAGTGAACCCACCATCAGCGCCGCTTCGCTGTTTCCCCAGGCGGCGGCTTCCAACAAAAGCGTGTTCTTCCATGAGGGCGGCGCGCCCAAGTCTGTGCGCGAAGTCTATGACTGGGCGATGAAGCAGCCGGGCGGGGCGGGCACGGTCCGAATTCAGGATGCGGGCACGCCGCCGCTCACCTTCGACAAGGCGCGTCTCACGGTGGCGACGGCGCAGGACGCCCAGGTCCAGATGCTGCTGGCAAGCGTGATGAACTGGCAGCCCAAGCACAGCGCGTTCAGCAGCCTGTTCGGCAATCAGGACAAGGCCACGCCCAGTTCGGCGATGAGTTTCAGCCCCGGATTGCTGGGGCTGTTGTCGGATAGCAAGGACGCTACTTCGTAGCCGCCTTCACAACGTCATCCACCCGCGCATCCAGCTCCGCGCACAGCGCCTGGGCGATCTTGTCGTTGGTGTCTTTCAGGTTCTGCTTGTGGATCACCTGGATGGCATTCACATGCGCATCGATCAGGCTCAGCGGCAGGGCGGTCGTGGGCGGTAACTCGCCGATCATGCGGGCCAGCGACCCGGCGACGCGGGCGATCAGGGGGAAGTCAAACGTCGGCGCCTGGCCCTTGATGTCATGGGCGCGGCGCAGCAGCGCACCGCGGGTGTTGGCATCGGCGGATTTGGCATAGGCGGCGCGGGCTTCGATCAGTGCCTTCACATCCCCCGCGATCCAGTCGCCGAACTGGCTCTTGAGACCGTCCATCGCTGATTCCGCGCGCTTCATGGCGGCCATGTCCATGCCGCCTAGCCCGCCGCCAACCTTGGCCTTGAGCATGTTGGGCGGCATGAAGAGTTCGATCGGCTGCTGGCGTTTCATGGCTTATTCCGCGGCCTGCTGCTTGGGACTTTCGCTGCGGCGCTCTGGCCCGCGATATTCTTCCACGCCGCGGCGGCGGCGGCAGGGGCCGAAATAGCCCTGGGTGCGCACATAGGGACGGGGATGCTCGATCACCGCCACCAGGCGCGACATCACCGTCTTGACCGACACCGGCTTGGCGATGAATTCGTTGACACCGGCATCGCGCGCGCGCGCCACATGATCCAGCGATGTGTGGCCGGTCAGCATGATCACCGGCACGAAGGGATTGGGGGTCTGGGGATTGGTGCGGATCATCTGGATCAGGTCCAGGCCCGACATGCCTTCCATCACCCAGTCCAGCAGGATCACGTCGGGATTGGATTCGCGCAGGATGTGCCAGGCGCGGTCGCCGCTCTCGGCCTCGAAAATCTGGATGACGCCGAAGGCCTGCAGGATGGTGACGACGAGCTTGCGCATGTGGGCGTTGTCGTCCACCACAAGAATCTTCAGCCGGTCGAAACGGTAGTTACTCATCACCCATGCCCAATGCGCCCCAGAAGAGGCGTCCAGCCCTTACCCTAGCTTAACGGAGCTTAACTATTCATGAAACCGGCCCGGTTTGCGGGCCTGTCAGTCCGAAAACTGCTCGGCCAGAATGCGTTCGTCCAGGCTGTGTCCGGCATCGTACAGCAGGGTCATGGAGATGCTGCGATCCTCTTCCACATCCACGGCGGTGACATCGCGCACTTCGAAATCGTCGGCGACGGCGCTGACCGGGCGCTTGCGGCTTTCGGCCATCTCGAAGCGCACCTTGGCGCGGTGGGGCAGAAGCGCGCCGCGCCAGCGCCGGGGGCGGAAGGCGGAAATGGGCGTCAGCGCCAGCAGGTCCGCGGTGATCGGCAGGATCGGGCCATGGGCCGACAGGTTGTAGGCGGTGGAGCCCACGGGCGTGGAGACCAGGACGCCATCGCAGATCAGTTCGGAAATGCGCGGCCGCCCATCCACCAGGATTCGGATCTTGGCGGCCTGGCGGGTTTCGCGCAGCAGCGACACTTCGTTGAAGGCGCGGGCCTCGATGGCGCGCGACTGGGTATGGGCGGTCATCTTGAGGGGATGGATCACCGCCTTTTCGGCGGCGGCCAGACGCTGGGGCAGGTCGTCCTGGTGATACTCGTTCATCAGGAAGCCGACGGTGCCGCGGTTCATGCCGTAGATCGGCTTACCCTTGCCGGTAAAGCTGTGCAGCGTCTGGAGCATGAAGCCGTCGCCGCCCAGCGCCACCACGATGTCGCACGCTTCGGGACCGGAATCGCCATAGCGCTCCTTGAGCGCGGCAGCGGATTCCTCCGCGTGCGGTACGGCAGTGAAATGCAACTTGGTCATGCTTAGCCCCAGAGACGAGGTCAGCCTAGCACAGGGCGGAAAAGGCGCAAAAATCGGGTCGGGAGTAGCGCCCTCAGGTCGCCAGGGCGCCGCGCAGCTCGTCCATTGCCGCCTGGCGGGTCAGGCTGGTGAACACCAGGTCCACGTCGTTGCTGTCCTGGCTTGTGAGATTGCAGGGCATGCTGCGCGCCTGGCGCGACAGATTGAAGACAGTGTTGAACACCGAGCGGTCGATGCCGGCGGCGCGGCAGGCCACGGCGACGACCCGCGCGCCCTTTTCGTAGAAACCGGTGCGGAAGCAATTCAGCTCCACGCCGACCAGCTTGGAGAAGGCGAGGTCGAACAGGTCCACCTGGCCCTGGCTGAGCACCCGCATCAGGAAGCCGGCTTTGAGCTGGCCGCTGGCGGAGAGCTTTTCGATCAGCTTGAGGGCGCTGTCGGCCGGCGGGTCCTTGGGGCTCGGCGGTTCGCTCTGCATCACGACATGGACGTCATGCAGGGCGCTGTCCACGCTCTTGGGGGCCATGCCGTAATTGGTGGTGATGTAGCTCTTGAGCGCGTCGGAAACCCACTCGCACATGTTGGTGGCAAGTTGCGGCGGCAGGTCGGGACGCTTGACCAGCGGTTCCTGCAGGCCAGTGAGGGCACGGGATTTCTGCACCAGGGCTTCGTAGCTGGTATTGGAAATCTTGGCAGTGACGTTGCGCACCAGCGCCCGTAGCACCGATTCATGGTCCGATTTGGCCAGCGCGTCCGTGACGGGGATGCCGATATGCGGGCGGCCTGCCACGGCTTCCTGATGGCTGATGCCGGCTTCGGCGATCAGCTTGAGCACGTCGCTTTCGGTCAGCAGCGGCGACTTGATGATCAGGGGGCGGGCAACTTCGATCGTATCGTCGACCAGCAGAAGGATCAGGTCATGCGGGGCGGTGGTGTCCTCGGCCAGGCGTTGTGCCAGGGCGATGCGGATCGCCATTTCCACGTCGCGGGTGAGGCGGCGCAGGATCTCGCGCATCAGTTCGCGCTCGCGCTCATTCAGGCCGGCGCCCTGGATGCGGTAGAGAGACGCGACGGCGAGATAAATCTCCTCGCGGCTGGCGCCCGCCTGCGGGTTCATCGCCAGCTGGGCCAGGCGGCCCATGTCACTCATATCGTGTGCGGTAAGCCCCACGGTGCGCCCCAATGCTTCTGCAATATTCAGCCGCTTTTGCAGCCTTTTCTGCTGGAATTTCTACCTGTCCGACCCTTAACAGCCGATTAAGTCTCTTGCGCGAGCCGCCCAAACGGTGTGCCCTGTTGCCGCATGAACGCGCGCAAATCCTGCCTTTTGGCCATAGACCAGGGGACCACCTCGACCCGGGCGATCCTGTTTGACGCCCAGGGCCGGCCCCTGCGCAGCCATGCCGTGCCGCTGCGCCAGATCTATCCGGCCAATGGCTGGGTCGAGCACGATCCGGCCGAGATCTGGCAGGCGGCGCTGACCTGCTGCCGCACCGTGCTGGGCGGGCGCGATGCTGCCGAGGTCGCCGCCATTGGCATTACCAACCAGCGCGAGACCTCGCTGGTGTGGGACAAGACCACGGGCAAGGCGCTGCACAATGCCATCGTCTGGCAGGACCGGCGCGGGGCGGCGCGTTGCGCGGCCCTGAAAAAGCGCGGGCTGGAGCCCTTCGTTGCGCGCAAGACCGGGCTGCTGCTGGATCCCTATTTCTCGGCCACCAAGCTGGAATGGCTGCTGAAGAATGTAAAAGGCGCGCGGGGCAGGAACGTCGCCTTCGGCACCATCGACAGCTGGCTGATCTGGAACCTGACCAAGGGGAAGGTCCACGCCACAGATGTCACCAATGCCTCGCGCACCATGTTGTGGAATCTCAAGACCCGCGACTGGGATGCGGGCCTGCTCAAGCTGTTCGGCGTGCCGCGCGCGATGTTGCCGACGGTAACAGAAAGCCGGGGCGATTTCGGCACGGCCGATCCCATGCTGCTGGGCGCGGCCATTCCCATCCTGGGCGTGGCGGGCGACCAGCAGGCCGCCAGTTTCGGGCAAGCCTGTTTTGCGCCCGGCGATGTGAAGTCTACCTATGGCACCGGCTGTTTTGCCCTGGTCAATACGGGCAAGGCGGTGCCGCGCTCGCGCAACCGTCTTCTGGCCACCGCACTGGCGCAGAAACAATATGCCATCGAAGGCAGCATCTTCATCGCCGGCGCGGTGGTGCAATGGCTGCGCGATGAATTGGGCGTGCTGGCCAGCGCGCCGGAAAGCCAGAGCCTGGCCAAGCGGGCAAAGGACGCCGAAGGCCTGTATTTCGTGCCCGCTTTTACAGGCCTGGGCGCACCCTATTGGGATCCGCAGGCGCGCGGCGCCATTCTTGGTTTGACGCGCGATGTGGGCAAGGCCGAGATCGTGCGCGCGGCGCTGGATGCGGTCTGCTACCAGACGCGCGATCTTTTGGACGCGATGCGGCGTGACATGTCTGCGGCAGGACTGACGCGGCTGCGTGCGCTCAAAGTTGACGGTGGCATGGTGGCCAATGACTGGTTCTGCCAGCGCCTGGCCGATCTCACCGGTCTTAGCGTGGACCGGCCCAAGGTCACCGAAACAACAGCGCTGGGCGCGGCCTATCTGGCGGGATTGGGCGCGGGTCTTTTCAAGAATGAGAAGGATATTGCAGCGCGGTGGGCGCTGGACCGCCGTTTCAAGCCCGCGCTTGCAAAGCCGGAGCGCGATCGCCTGTAT
>CAIUTH010000002.1 GCA_903902075.1 uncultured Alphaproteobacteria bacterium | reverse complement strand
TTTTTGACAGATATCAGCTTGAGCGAAACGTCCGCCCTAACCGCCAGAGTCGAGACCGCGCGCAAGGCAGGTGCGGGGGATTTTCGCTTCCGCATGATGGCGCTGGCCGCGGCGTTGGCGGTGCTGGCGATCTTCGCCGGGGTCATCACCTCGCTGGTCGTCGGCTCCATGCCGGCCTTCAAGGAATTTGGCTTCAGCTTCATCACCACCGAAGCCTGGAGCCCGACCCGCGAACGCTTCGGCGCGCTGGCGCCCATCTATGGCACCTTGGTCACCAGCATCATCGCCATGGTCATCGCCGTACCGGTGGGTATCGGCATCGCCATTTTCCTCACCGACCTTTGCCCGCGGATGCTGCGCCGCCCGATCGGCATCGCGGTTGAACTGTTGGCCGGCATTCCCTCCATCATCTATGGCATCTGGGGCTTCTTCGTCTTCGCGCCCTGGTTCCAGCTGCATGTGCAGGAGCCGGTCGCCACCGCAACCGCCGACATCCCGGTGCTGGGCACCCTGTTCGGCGGCGTGACCTTCGGCATCGGCACCTTCACCGCCGGCCTGATCCTGTCGATCATGATCCTGCCCTTCATCTCGGCGGTGACGCGTGACGTGCTGGAAACCGTGCCCAGCGTGTTGAAGGAAGCGTCCTATGGCCTGGGCGCCACCAGCTGGGAAGTGATGTGGAAAGTCTGCCTGCCCTTCTGCCAGACCGGTGTGGTGGGCGGCGCGATGCTGGCGCTGGGCCGCGCCCTGGGCGAAACCATGGCCGTCACCTTCGTGATCGGCAACGCCCACAAGATTGCGCCCTCGCTGTTCGCGCCGGGCACCTCGATCTCGGCCAGCATCGCCAACGAATTCACCGAGGCGACCGGGGACCTATATCGCTCGGCGCTGATCGAGTTGGGACTTCTCCTTTTTGTCATCACCTTTATCGTCCTGGCCTGCGCCCAGCTGATGCTGCGTCAGATGGAAAAGGGCAAGGGGAAGTAAATGACGGTCGCGGCGTCGCGCACATCGAAAATGCTGTATTTCCGCCGCCGCCTGGCCAACACGGTGTTCATCGTGCTGTCCACCTGCGCGGCGATCTTCGGCCTGGTCTGGCTGACCTTCATCTTGGGCGGCCTTCTGGTGGACGGCGTCTCGGCGCTGTCGCCGACCCTGTTCACCGAAATCACCCCGCCCCCGGGCAGCAAGGGCGGCCTTGCCAACGCCATCGGCGGCAGCATCCTGATGAGCCTGATCGCGGTCCTGGTCGGCACGCCCATCGGGTTGTTCGCCGGCACCTACCTGGCGGAATATGCCCGCCACAGCCGGCTCGCTTTTGTGGTGCGCTTCGTCAACGACATCCTGCTGTCGGCACCATCCATCGTCATCGGCCTGTTCGTCTATGAACTGGTGGTCGTTCGCATGGGCCATTTCTCCGGCTGGGCCGGCGCCGCCGCCCTGGCCGTGATCGTCATCCCGGTGGTGGTGCGCACCACCGAGAACATGCTTCTGCTGGTGCCCAACGGCCTGCGCGAAGCGGCCAGCGCGCTGGGCGCGCCGCAGAATTTCGTCATCAAGCTGGTAACCTGGAAGGCCGCCCGCGCCGGCATCATCACCGGCATATTGCTGGCGGTGGCCCGCATATCCGGCGAAACCGCGCCGCTGCTGTTCACTGCGCTCGGCAACAGCGGCTGGAGCTGGGATGCCAGCGCGATGAACCAGCCGATGGCCAGCCTGCCGGCCGTCATCTACACCTTCGCCACCGGCCCCTATGAAGACCAACATTCCCTGGCCTGGGCCGGCGCGCTGCTGATCACCGCCACGGTCCTGGTGCTTTCCATCCTTGCCCGCCTGCTTGAAAACAAGAAACGGACCTGATCCATGGATACCGCAGTTCATCTGACCGCCGAACATCAGGCCGCCACTGCCACGGGCGACAAGGCCAAGATCGACATCAAGGATCTGAGCTTTTTCTACGGCGCCACCAAGTCGCTGAAGAACATCAGCCTGCCCCTGATGGAGCGGAAGGTGACGGCCTTCATCGGCCCGTCGGGTTGCGGCAAGTCCACTTTGCTGCGCGCCATCAACCGGATTTTCGAGCTGTATCCCAACCAGCGGGCCGAAGGCGAAGTCCTGATGGACGGCGAGAACTTGCTCAAGACCAAGGATCTCAACCTGCTGCGCGCGCGCATCGGCATGGTGTTCCAGAAGCCAACTCCGTTCCCCATGTCGATCTATGACAACATCGCCTTCGGCATCAAACTGTATGAACGCATCCCGCGCTCGGAGATGGATGGCCGCGTCGAATCCGCTTTGACCCGCGCCGCTTTGTGGGGCGAGGTCAAGGACAAGCTGAACGCCTCGGGCCTGTCACTGTCCGGCGGCCAGCAGCAGCGCCTGTGCATTGCGCGCAGCGTGGCCACCCGTCCCGAAGTGATCCTGATGGACGAGCCCTGCTCGGCGCTGGATCCGATTTCCACCGCCAAGGTGGAAGAGCTGATCGAGGAGCTGGCGGCCGACTACACCATCGTGATCGTCACCCACAACATGCAGCAGGCCAGCCGCGCCAGCGACTTCACCGCCTTCATGTATCTGGGCGAGTTGATCGAGTATGGGCCGACGGAAAAGATCTTCACCGCGCCCGACAACAAGCGGACGGAACAATACATCACTGGCCGTTTCGGCTGATCCTGCGCAGATCGCGAATTGAAAAAGGCCGCCCTATCAGGGCGGCCTTTTTGTTTTCAGACGTAATCGGCCGCGAGCGTTTCGTCGCGCAGCGATGCGTTGCCGGTGGCGCGCAAGACCAGCGTAACCAGCCAGCTCACCACCAGGTTGACAGCCAAGGCGCTGAGCGCGGCGTAACAGGGCACCGTCGTTCCGAAGAGCTGCAGCGGATAGACCGAGCTTTTGAAGCTCAGCTCCGCCACCATCCAGGTCCCGACGCAGACACCCGCCGCCCATCCTGCCAGCAGTCCCCTGGGATCAAGGCGCACATACAGCCCCAGCAGCACCGCGGGCACGGTCTGGCAGATCCAGATGCCGCCCAGCAATTGCAGCTGAATGGCGTAAGTGGTCTGCATTTCCAGCACGAAGAACAGCGCGCCCAGCTTGGCGGCAAAGGCCACCAGCTTGGCGACCTTGGCTTCGGCCTGCGGCGTGCAGTCGGGCGCGATGAAATCCTTGAAGATGTTGCGGGTGAACATGTTGCCGCAGGCGATGGCCATGATGGAGGCCGGCATCAAGGCGCCGATGGCGATGGCCGCAAAGGCAAAGCCTGCGAACCATCCGGGGAACATGTGCAGGAACAGCGCCGGTACCGCGAAATTGTTGCCGAAGCTTTTGAAGCCCGCGGCATATTCCGGCATCTCCTTCACGCCCGACGCGATGGCCATGTAGCCCAGCAGTGCGATCAGCGCGAGCGCTACCGAATAGGCCGGCAGCACGATGGCGTTGCGGCGGATGACATGGCGGCTGGACGATGACAGCAGCCCGGTCACCGAATGGGGATACAGGAACAGCGCCAGCAGCGAGCCGACGGCCAGCGACATATAGGCAAAGCCCGCGCCCAGACTGCCCTCCGGCGCCGGCGGCAACAGCAGCTGCTTGGCCGGTACCGCCGCGAAGATCTTGGCGTAACCGCCCAGCTGCGCCGGGATGATGATGATCGCCGCCAGCACGGTGATGTAGACCAGCAAATCCTTCACCACCGCGATCAGCGCGGTGCCGCGCAAGCCGGAGGTATAGGTGAAAGCCGCCAGTACGCAGAAAGCCGCGATCAGCGGCACCGATACGCTGCCCAACAGCGGCACGGTCACGGCATAATCCAGTCCCAGGGCCGCGATCACCACCTGCATGCCGACAAGCTGCAGGGCGATATAGGGCATCACCGCCACCAGGCCGGTCACCGCCACCGCCAGCGCCAGGCCGCGATGGCCAAAGCGCCCGCGCACGAAATCGGCCGCGGTGATATAGCCGTGCTCGTTCGACACCGACCACAGGCGCGGAAACGCCATGAACAGCATCGGATACATCAGCGCCGCATAGGGGACGGCGAAGAAGCCGTTGGCGCCGGCGCCAAACATCAAGGCCGGGACCGCGATGAAGGTATAGGCGGTGTAAAGATCGCCGCCCAAAAGGAACCAGGTGATCAGGGTGCCGAAGCTGCGCCCGCCCAGGCCCCACTCATGCAATTGCGAAAGATCGCCGGCGCGCCAGCGCGAACCAAACAGGCCCAGCAGCGCCACGAACAGGAACAGGGCCATGAAGACGATGATGGTGATGTTCATTTGCCTTCGCCCGACTTCTGGCTCTGCTGCCAGTAATAGACCGGCACGATGCAGAGCGAGGTCAGCACGATGCCGAAGATCTGCCACCAGTAGAAAAAGGGAATGCCCAGAAGCTGCGGCTCGAGGCGGTTGTAGAACGGCACCCACAGGAAGGCGGCATAGGGCACCGCCAGAAACAGATAGACAGGATGGAATTTCAAGCGGTCCCCCTCAACTCGGCCGCGCCGGTGCGCAGTGTTTCATGCACTATGCATTTTATTGCGGAGGCACGAAATCCTGGCCTTCGGGCGCCTTGCTGGGATCCTTGGGCACATAGCGGATGGTTTGTACCGGGCCTTCGCCCACCAGCATCAGGACCACCGGACCGGTTTCGGCCTTGGCGCCGTCCCAATGGATTGTGTTCGGCACATCGGTGACATAGGTGCCGGCCGGCACCGGATACATCTGGCTGGGATCATAATGGGTGCTGGATGACACCCACCATGTACCCGACACGACATAAGCGTAGCGCGGTGTGGAATGGGAATGGGGCGTGGAGTTGTGACCCGGCATCCACCGGATCAACACGCCATAGATGCCTGGCTTGCTGGGATCGCCGAACAACGTTGCGCTCTGCGAACCTTCGCCGCCTTTCCAGGGAATATCCTTGCCGAACACCAGCGGAATATGGCCGGGGTCCGGCAAGGGAATCTTGGTCGTCGGCCCCTGGGTCAGGAGTTGCTGCTGCGTTTCGGCCGAAGCCGGAATCGCCAGCAGTCCCAACACAGCGGCGGTCAGTAGGATGCGCATGCGCGATCCCTCAGCGCGGCGGGCCCATGTCCTTGCCGTTTTCATCCACGCCCTGGGTGGTGTTGGGGCCGGTGCCGGCCAGGACCAGCACGGCGGGTTCTTTCTCGCCGGTGCGCGCGCCATCCCAATGGACGCCCCTCAGTATGTCGACCGCAACGGTGCCCGCATGGACCGGATAGGTGGTGCGCTCGTCATAGACCTTGCTGGTCGACGTCCACCAGGTGCCGGACACGACATAGGCGAAGCGTTCATTGTTGTGATAGTGCGGCTTGGAGAAATTGCCCGGATACCAGATGTATTTCACCATGTACGGGCCCGGCTTGGCCGGATCGCCATAAAGGTAGCACATCTGCATCTTACCGACTTCGCCGGTGCACTTCTGATCCTTGGGCAAGGTCGCGGTGACGCTGGCGGGATCGGGGACCGGGCCGCTCGGATCATTGACGGTCACACCGACCTTGGGATCCTTCTGGGCCATGACGCCGGTGATGCCGGCGGCGCCCAGCGCGGCGCCGACGCAAGTGGCCAAGGCAAGCTTGATGACGGAACGCATATTGGTCTCCCCATAAAATTATGGAGAGGATGATAGGCGGGAACTGTGACGGGCCGCAACGCAACCCGTCTTCGCTGTTGCAGCGAAACTAGGCCGCTTTTTTGCCCGCAAAAACCAGGCCTAGACCGGCCAGCACGGCCACGACACCCGCGGCGGTGGGAATCCAGACAGTGTGGTTTTCCTGGGCGTTGATCTCCAGGGGGCCGGCCTTCACGATCGGCTTGGTTTCGGTCCAGCTCACATGGCTGATGAACAGCCCGCCGATACCCAGAACAATCAGAACAAGGCCCAAAATCGCGATCGGCTTCATGAATCTCTCCCTCAATAGGAGGGAAACACCGGGCGGGAACCAAAGTTCCCTAGCGATAGCTCTTGTCGTCGATCTTGCTCAGGTCGGTGCCGTTCATCACCCCGATGGTGACGATGGCATAGGTAAAGACCTCGGTGCCCGGCTCCAGATGGCCGTTGATGGCTTTCTCGCCGGTGCCCAGGCTCATATGGGCGTGCACCACGCCGTTCACGACATAGCCGTTCATGCCGATCAGGTCACAAGGCGTTGTCAGCGACTTGGTGAAGATGTTGCGGGTGGGAAAGTCCCGGTTGTTGATCTGGTGGACGTGATAGCCGCGCAAGCTCCCGATGCCCGCCAAGATGACACCGTTCCTGATGTTCTCCTTTTTCACCATCTCTGCGATGCCGTGCAGCAGGTCGACCTTGTTCTTCACCCGGATCACCACGACGCGCTCAAACTGTCCGTTGATCGTATAGGCGTCGGGCACGGACGGATCGTTGGGTTTGGCGTCCGCCGGGGTCACGGGATTCTGGATCACCGTGACCTGGGCCTGTGCGGGTGCGGCCAGCAGAAGAAGGGCAAGCGCAGCGGGCAATTTCATGGGGTTCGCCTCTTTGGGTCTGCCGTCAGTATGACGCATCGGGCGCGCGCGCGAATAGGGCTTGCACGTACCGGTGCCCCGTGACGAAATCGCGCCATGCTGCCCGATCCCTTGAGCACCGCCCAATTCCTGCTGCAAAGCGGCCGCGTGCCCGAAGCGCGCGATGTGCTGTCACGGGCCATTGCCAGCGGACAGGGCGGTGCGCCGGTTCACAGCCTGCTCGGCCTGGTGCTGCACCAGTTGGGTGATTTGCAGGGTTGCCACCGCGAACTGCGCCAGGCGGTCCGGCTGGCGCCGCAGGACGGCGCGGCGCAGTTCGCGCTGGCCTCCATCGCCGCAGCGCTGGGCGAGGAGGAAGAAGCCGAAGCCGCCGCCCGCCGCGCCATCAAGCTGGGCATGGACGACATCCATTCCTATGTCCTGCTGGGACGGCTGTTCAACAAGCAGGGCCGATTTGAAGAAGCCGAAATCGCCTGGCGCAAGGCCGTGCGCAAGAATCCCGCTCATGCCCAGGCCCAGCGCGAGCTGGCACAGCTGGTCTGGATGCTGACCGGCGATCTGGCGAAGGCGCGCGCCGAACTCGATGCCGCGCCGCAAAGTCATGACATTGTCGCGGTGACGGTGCGTCTGTTGCAGGACGCCGGCGACGAAGCGGGCGCCTGGGCGCTGGTATGCAAGGCGGCCGACCTCGATCCCTCGCTGAATGTGCTGGCGGCGCGCACCGGGTTGAAATTCGATCCGCAGGATTCCGACCGGCGGCTGGCGGCCGCGGCGCCCGGCATCACGCCCCAGGCGCGCGCGAAGGCGGAAATCGAAGTGGACCTGGCGCTGGGGCGCATCGAACAGGCGATGCGCCGCGCGGAAGCGCTGCATGCGGCGCTGCCCAGCGACCAGCATGCCACCGCGCTGCTGGCGATGGCGTGGCGGTTGGCGGGCGATGCCCGCTACACCGCGCTGTATGACTATGACCGGCTGGTGAAAAGCTATCGCATCACTCCGCCGCAAGGTTGGAACAGTCTGGACGATTACCTGCGCGATCTGGGCGAGGCGCTGGATATGATCCACGGTCCCTTGACCCATCCGGTGGGGCAATCCTTGCGGCATGGCAGCCAGACGATGCGCAGCTTGCAGGACTATCCCGATCGGGCGATCCGCGCGCTGTTCGCGACAATCGATGCGCCGATCCGCGCCCACATCGCCGCCATCGGCGAGGGCGCCCAGGATTACGATTTCGGCGGCGCCTGGTCGGTGCGTCTGAACAGCGGCGGTTTCCACATCAACCACATCCATCCCGAAGGTTGGCTGTCATCGGCCTTCTACGTGCGGGTGCCCGAAAAGATGGAAAGCCAGCAAGGCTGGCTGAAATTCGGCGAACCCGGTCCGCCGACATCGCCGCCGCTGGCGCCCGACCACCTGGTCAAGCCCGAGCCGGGCCTGATGGTGTTGTTTCCGTCGAACATGTGGCACGGCACCGTGCCCTTCACCGCAGACGACAAACGCCTGTCCTGCGCCTTCGATATCGTGCGGCGGCAGCCCTAACCGCGCCGGACATAGCAAAAGCGGTTGAAGTCCACATCATCCACGCATTTGGGGCTTGCCTGATCGTGCCGATAGCCCAGCGCCTTCATGCACTCGGCGGCTTCGGCGCCGACGGCATCATGGGCTTCTTCTCCGCTCAAGGTGGCCGAACCGGCTTTGGAGGGCGCCTTGGCGATGCAGCGCTGCAGATTGGCCTCGCTGTTGTCGGGAGAACAGGCCGACAGGGCTAATACGGCCGCAAATACAATCATGTCGCCGGCGCACATGCGCCATCCGCGGTTCTTGTCAGTCAAGGTCATTCCTTCGTGCAACGCGCTTCATCAATATACGAAACGATCAAACGGTCCTATCGTTTGACGCCACCGCAGATGTCAAACAGCACCCACCCTACAGTCACGCCCGGTGAAGGATCTGCGCGGCTATTGCCCAGACGGCGCGGCGCCGTCCTGGTCCTCGTAAAATGCTTTCACGCTCACCCGTGCCACACCGCGCCGCTGCATTCCCAGCTCCCGCGCTGCCGCGGTGGAAACGTCGATGACGCGGCTTTTGGCGTGCGGGCCGCGATCTGTTACGCGAACCTTGACCGATCGCCTGTTGCGCAGGTTTGTGACCCGCACGACCGTGCCGAACGGCAACCAGGGATGGGCGGCCGTAAACGCCTCTGAATCGAAATTGCTCCCGCTGGCGGTCATTTTCCCGTCATGTCTTTGCCCGTAATACGAGGCTGGCCCGCTTTGGATGAAATAGGCCAGCGACTTGTCCACTTCAGCGATGTGCCGATGATGGCGGGCCGCAGGATGGGCGGCCGCAGATCCGGCCACCATGCATCCTATCAGGAAGATCACCAGTGGCCGCATGTCCTATGCCAGATGCGTCAGGCGGCGATAGGACAGCGCTTCGGCAAAGTGCGGCTTCGCGACTTTGGTCTCACCGGCCAGGTCGGCCAGGCCCACAATATTGAACTGGCCCCCGCCGCTGTCGCCGACATGGACCTGAACGGCCACCTCGCGGGCCTCAATACCCTGAAAAGCAACGGTGTAGACGTTCGCGACAGTCATCCAGATCCCCGGCCGGCGGGGAGCCTAGCGGCGTTTTCCGAACCGGCAAAGCGGTATAGAATGGCGGCGGCTTTAGAGGGCTGTCGCATGAAACACTGCGTCATGACATTGGCGACTTTCGCGCTCGCCTTTTGCCTGCCCGCATCCGCGCATGAACCCGCGCCGCCGGCCAACGCGCCGGGCATGGCGGTGGAAAGCATAATCGTCACCGCGCCCAAGGACCGTCCCGAACGCCAGCTGGAAGACTTCATTATCGCCCATGCCGCGCCTTCGCCTTACCTGCGCAAGATCGCGCGCTGGAATACCGGCATCTGTCCCCTGACCATCGGCCTGCCGCCCAAGCTGAACTTTTATGTTAACCAGCGCATCATCCGCGTGGCGACTGCGGTCGGCGCGCCCCTGGACCAGAAGGAGCCGTGCCGTCCCAACGTCATCGTCGCCGCCACGCCCCAGCCGCAGGCGGCGCTGGACCTGATCCGCGAAAAGCGCCCGGTGCTGTTGGGCTATCACTACACCTCGCGTGAAAAAGAACTGGCGACCATGACCCGCGCCATCCAGGCCTGGTATTCGACCGCGACCCAGGATTTCTATGGCTTTGTTCAGTCCGACGGCGGCGCCTACAATGTGAATGTCATGGATTACATGCGCGAGCAGATGGGCTTCGCGTCCGCGCATGTCAGCGGCAGCCGCACGGGCGACGGACTGAAAAGCCAGTTCACCACCGCCATCATCCTGGTGGATTCCAGCAAGATCGGCGGCCAGGCCATCGGTCCCATCGCCGACTACATCGCCATGCTGGCGCTGGGCCAGGGACAATATTACGACGAATGCCAGCCGGTGCCGACCATCACCAATTTCCTGGCGCCCAAGTGCGAAAGCCCCATGAAGCCTACCGGGCTCACCGATGTCGACATGACCTATCTGCGCGGCCTGTACCACATGTCGCCGGGCGGATCGTATCTGCTGGAGCGCAGCTCCATCGCCTATGCGATGAAGAAGGAGTTGGGCGGGTACTAGGACTGCTTGAACGGATCGCTCAGTCCGCCCATGCGCGCCAGCGCTGGCGCCAGGCCAATGGCGCCGCCCAGGCCGAAGGCCGGCATGTTGGAATAGATATTTTCCGCCTGCTCCGGCGTGACGCTGTAAGTTTCGTGCCAGATGCCGACGGCACGGCTGTCCTTCAGCTTGCGATTGAAAGCCGCCCAGGCGGGAAAATGTTCGCCGTCCCGGTCATGGGCATAGGCGAAAAGCTTTTCAGTGCTTTCCCAATATTGCACGCTCATCACGACGCGGCCGGAGATGAAGTTGCGCAGCCACAACAGCCCGGCTTCTGGCTTGCGCGCCAGCTCCGCCCGCATGCGCGGCATGGCCATCGCCACTGGCCCCCAGCGGTGAACCGCCAGAAGATTGTTGATGCGTATTCCGATCAGGAACAGCGCAAAGGGCTTTTGGGATGGGCCTGCTGACGTCCGGGAATGATCGCCATGCGGCGATCATGAATTATTCCGGCGCGACCGTCACCTTGATGCCGTCGGTCTCGTTGCTGCAGATCACCTGGCAGGACAGACGCGAATTCGGCTCGACCGCCAGTGCCATGTCCAGCATGTCGATTTCCGCTTCCGACGGGGCAGGCAGCTTCTCGAACCAGCCGTCATTGATATAGACGTGGCAGGTGGCGCAGGCGCAGGCGCCGCCGCATTCCGCCGCGATGTCCAGCCCGCCGTCACGCAGGATTTCCATCACGCTCCAGCCGTCGCGGCCTTCCAGCGTGTGTTCCTTGCCCTGGCGGTCGATGGCGTGGATCTTCACGAGACACCCAATTTCTTTTGCAGGTTGGACGACGAGGTCGTGTACTGGAAGCGCAGCTTTTCGTTCGGCCGGGCAATGTGGAATGCCGCCTGGGCCATCAGGGCGGCTTCATGGAAGCCGGACAATATCAGCTTCAGCTTGCCGGTATAGGTGTTGATGTCGCCGATGGCGAAGATGCCAGGCGTCTGGCTTTCAAAGCGCGCGGTGTCCACCGGGATCAGGTTTTCATTCAGGTTGATGCCGAACTCGGCAATCGGGCCCAGCTTGATGGTCAGGCCGAAGAAGGGCAGGAACGCATCGGCGTCCAGATTCCATTCGCTCTTGTCATGGCCGGCCAGGGTCACGCCGGTCATCTTGCCGGGCTCGCCATGGATCGCCTTGACGCTGGCGACATGGAATTTGACTTTGCCTTCCTTCTCCAGCTCGCGCATCTGGTTGACGCTGTGGGCGGCGGCGCGGAAGCCGTCGCGGTGATGGACAAGCGTCATGCTCTTGGCCAGCGGCGCCAGATTGATCACCCAGTCCAGCGCGCTGTCGCCGCCGCCGGCGATCAGGATGTTCTTGCCGCGGAAGGTTTCCATCTTGCGCACGGCGTAATGCACGCCGATGCCGTCGCCGGCATTTTCAAAACTCTCGATGCCCGGCACCGGGGGGCGCTTGGGCTGGAACGAACCGGCGCCCGCCGCGATCACCACGACGGGGGCGATCAGCTCGGTGCCGGCGTCGGTCTTCAGCTTCCAGCGGCCGTCGGGCAGCTTTTCCAGGCCCGTCGCCATTTCGCTGAAATGGAATTGCGGAGCGAACGGCTTGATCTGTTCCAGCAGCTTGTTCACCAGCTCTTGCCCCGTGACGATGGGCAGGCCCGGAATGTCGTAGATCGGCTTTTCCGGATACAGCTCGGTGCACTGGCCGCCCGGACGATCCAGAATGTCGATCAAGTGGCACTTCAGATCCAGCAGCCCCAGCTCGAAAACGGCGAACAGGCCGATGGGGCCTGCGCCGATGATGGCGACGTCGGTTTCAATGGGGGCAGCGGTCATCGGGTAATCCACACCTAACTTCATGTATTGGCTGGGAAAACGTCGCCCTTATAGTGTAAAAATAGCCAAGCCAACAACCCCCGCCTATAACAGTGCTGCGATGCAAAATGACGCCCCCCTGAAGATGGCCCAAGCTTGCGGTTCCATGCCGGAGTTGCGGGAAGCCATTGATGCCCTGGATGTCAGGCTGGTGGCGCTTATGTCGGTGCGCCAGGCCTATATCGAACGGGCGGCCGAGCTGAAAACCGGCCGCGACCAGGTGCGCGATCCGGCCCGGATCGAGGATGTGGTGGCCAAGGTGATCGCCGAAGGCCGCAAGGCGGGCCTGAGCCCGGATATCGCCGAACCGGTGTGGCGGGCGCTGATCGAAGCCAGCATCGCGCACGAGTTCGAAGCGTTCGATAAGCGCTGAAAAGCCTCTTTTTAGGCGGCCAGATATTCTGCGATGAAGGCCTGCACCGCTTCGCCTTCGACGCGCAGCGCTTCGATCACCTGGATCGCGCGGTCGGGATTGGTGATGGGATCGATCGGCTCGGCATCGGCCGCGGCCTCGCCCATGGCAAAGGCGCCGACGCCGCGCGCCGCGCCCTTGATGGTGTGGGTGACTTCGCGCCACTTGCGGGTATCGCGCTGTTCCAGGACGCCTAGCAGCTGGTCGACCATCTCGCTCACCTGGCCGTCGAACAGCTTCAGGATCTCGGCATTCAAGGTCTTGTCGCCGCCGGTGTAGCGGGCGAGGTGGGACAGATCGACGGGCGCATTGGCCATGGCAGTCATCCGGAATTAGGCGGGAACATCCTGCGCCATCCCCCGCTAAAGCCGCGTTAATGCGGGCTTTTGTGCGTGGAACCCTCGCCAGACCTGCAAAAAGATGCTTAAAATCAAAGGGAAAGTCGCTGGATTGTGTCATGGCCAGATCGTTCGGGCAGCCCGCCCTCCTGGAAAAACCGGAAGCGCCCAAGCCCGCCGCCCCCGCGGCGGCGCCCGCACCCATTCCCCGCCTGCGCCCGAGCCGTTTTGGCCTGTTCGCCGTCTCGGGCGGCATCCTGATGTCCCTGTTCTGGATCGGGGTTTCCAGCGCCTTCATCTGGGGCTTCCTGGGCCCGCAAGGCATCGCGCACCTGACCCTGGCCGCCAAGGCCGCCTTCATCGCCGGCGTGCTGCTGCCGCCCTTCCTGTTCGTGGCTTTTGCCGCCGCGCTGTCGCGCAGCGCGGCCATGACCGACGCGACCCGCGCGCTGCTGCTGGCCAGTGAGAAGCTGTTCGCAGCCGACGAGACCGCCGCCAACAATGCCGCGCGGCTGGCGCGCGCCGTGCGCCGCGAACTGGATGGGTTGAACACCGGCCTGGATGTCGCCTTCCAGCGCATGCGCACCATGGAAGCGGTGCTGGAAAAACAGATCTCCACCCTGGATGACGCGGGTGCCCGCGCCCAGGTGCGCGGCGACACCATCGCCGCCCGCCTGCACCAGGAAAGCGCGCGCATCGAATCGTTGGGCGATCACCTGAATGAATCGGCGGGCCGCGCCGGCGAAGCCGTGGCAGGCCGCGCCGCACAGATCAGGACCATGATGGAATCGGCCGAGGGCACCCTGAAGATGGCGACCCAGTCGCTGGATGTGCAGTCCGCTGGTTTCCGCTCCGCTATCACCGCGGCCGCCGAAGCGCCGCTGGAAGCGGCCAGGTCGCTGGAAGCCCAGGCGGCGCGCATCGAGGAAGTCTCCGATGCCGCCATGGGCCGCGCCGAATTCGTGCTGGCGCGCCAGGAGAAACACCGTGCCCAGATGGGCGAGCTGGTGCAGCGCCTGAAAGAGGAAAGCGAGATTTTCGAATCCGCGCTTTCCGGCCAGCGCACCGGCATGGAAAACGCCATCGAGGCGTTGAGCGGGGAGGCGCGCAAGTTCGAGATGGTGACCGGGGATGCCGAGCGTCACCTGGAACTGATCATGGCCAATGCGGCCAGCCGCGCGGCGCAGTTGACCGGCGCCTTCGCGCGCGAGGCCGAACGGTTGAAGGAAACCAGCGAAGCGGCCACCGCCGTGCTGGCGACGCTGTCGGCATCCTTGAAGGATGCGGGCACCGGGGCACAGACCCTGATCGGCGAAAGCGCCGCCCAGGCCAAGCATGACGCGCGCCTGCTGGTGGGCGAGGCGATGGCCGAATGCGAGCGGCTGTTGCGCGCCTCCGGTGAGATGAGCGCCGAAGCCGGCAAGATCCGCAGCCTGCTCTCGGAAACCACCCGCGAGGTCGAAAAGCACCTCATCCGTCTGCCTGGCCTGGCGCAGGAAGAGGCGCGCCGGGTGCGCCAGATGATGGCGACCGAGACCGAACAGATCCTGGACCTCTCGGCGCGCACCATGTCGACCCTGCATGCGCGTTCGACGGCCAAGGTGACGGCGCCCGACATGGGCGGGCCGATGAAGCCGGCGGCGGAAGTCGAAGGCGACGGCCTGAAAGGCCTGGCGCGCAAGCTGATCAATCGCAAGCCGGCCGAGAAAAGCGGCGGCGGCGGCAAGGCGTGGGAAATGAAGACGTTGCTGGCTGCAGCCGAACAGGAAAGCGATATCCGCCTGCCGCAATCCAAGTCCGAGCGTCAGGGCCTGGACACCGCCGCAACCCTGGGCGCGCTGCAATTGGCGCTGGCCGACATGGCGATTGACCTGTCGGCGCTGGACGACACCCAGCCGGGCGATGAGGACTGGAAGCGTTACCTGGCGGGCGACCGGGCCGTGTTCGCGCGCCGTCTGGCCGACACGATCGACGATTCCGCGGTGGACCGCATCACCAATCTGTACCGCGACGACAAGCGTTTCCACAACGCGGCCGATGCCTATCTGGCGGAGTTCGAGAATCTGCTGGCGCGCGCACGCGAAGGCGATGGCGGCGGCCTGCTGACCTCGACCTTGCTGTCGGCCGATACCGGCAAGGTCTATCTCACCATCGCGTACGCTTTGGGGCGGCTGTAGCCGCCCCAAGCTATCTTGGTCGCTCCCGCTCGCGCGTACGCTCCTATGTCGTCTCTGATCGCTTGAGACGGGCCGCGAAAAATCCATCCATGCCGCCGGGCAGGTAACAGGGCAGGGTGCGCAAATCGCCGTCCGGCGTGATCCAGTCGGCATAGCCGAAGATTTCTTCCGCCGTGATGGGCGCCCGCGAAAATTCGGGATGGCCGGACAGGAAGGCGGCGATCTGCTCTTCGCCTTCCTCGCGCTCCAGCGAGCACACCGCAAACACCAAGGTGCCGCCCGGCGACACCATGCGCGCGCCGCTTTCCAGAATTTCATACGCCGCGCCCGCGGACACCGTCACGTCGGCGGCGCCCTTGATCCAGGGCAGGTCGGGATGCCGGCGGATGGTGCCGGTGGCGGTGCAGGGCGCATCGATCAGCACGAAGGGGGCGCCGCCTTCAAAGTCGCGCGCATCGGCCTGGATAATGTCGGCATTCAATTCGGTGCGCGCCAGATTTTCACGGATGCGCTCCGCGCGCGCCGCATCGATCTCCACCGCGATGACCTTTGCGCCGTGCGCCGCCAGCTGCAGGGTCTTGCCGCCCGGTGCGGCGCACAGGTCGATCACGCTCTGGCCCGCGACATCGCCGAGCAAAAGTGCGGGCAAGGTCGCGGCGGCGTCCTGCACCCACCAATCGCCTTCGGCAAAACCCGGCAACTCGTCGATGCGGCCGGATTCATTCAGACGCCGCACGCCGCCGAACAATTCCACGCTGGGCGGGAAAGTGGCAGTGGAGGATTTCAGCACGATATCGACAGGTGCTGCTTGCTGGTGCGCCCGCGCGATGACCCGCGCCGTGCCGGCACCATACTGCGCCGTCCAGCGCGACCACAGCCAGTCGGGGGTGGACAGGCGCTCGCGGTCCAGGCCCGACAATACCGCTTCGCCCTCCTTGGCGACCTTGCGCAGCACCGCATTGATCAGCGGCTTGAAATGCACCGCCTTGGAATCCTGCGCCGCCAACTCGTTGGCAGCATCCACCGCGGCATGGGGCGCGACTTTCAGGATCAGAAGTTCACAGGCGCCCAGCAGCAAAATCTCGCTGGCGGTGCCGGCCTTGTGCGGCGCCAGGGGCTTGGCCATGAACTTGCGCAGCACCGCGTCCAGCGCCCCCATGTTGCGCAAGGTCTCGCTGGCCAGCGCGCGGGCGAAACCGGCGTCACGGACCTGGAGGCCCGCAAGCTGGTCCAGCCCGGCATCCAGCGGACGGCGCTTCTGCAGCACACCGGAAAGAATGGCCAAGGCCGCGCGGCGCGCGGGTAATCCCGTATCGGTCATGGGCCCTCTTTAGGGCAAAGCCATCGATCTTGCGAGCGGGCGCGCAACGGCATTAGCTGCGCTCGGTACAGGGGGCAAAGCCATGACTTCATTCGATCTGACGGGAAAAGTTGCCCTGGTGACGGGCGGCAATGGCGGCATCGGGCTGGGCATGGCCAAGGGCCTGGCCGAGGCCGGCGCGACCGTAATGGTGGCGGGGCGCGACGGCGACAAGAACAAGCAGGCGGTGAAAGCACTGGGCGGCAATGCCGATTCCGTTGCAGCCGACATGGCGGAAGAAAGCGGCGTGAAAGCCGTGATCGATGCGACAGTCCAAAAGTTCGGTCGCCTGGATATCCTGGTGAACAATGCCGGCATCAATATCCGCAAATCCCCGCAGGATTATTCCCTGGAAGAATGGCACCGGGTGTTGAACATCAACCTGACCAGCCTGTTTGTCTGCTGCCAGGCGGCCTATCCGCATCTGAAAGCGCGGGGCGGCAAGATCATCAATATCGGCTCGATGATGTCGATCTTCGGCGCGTCCTTCGCCGCGCCTTATGGCGCCAGCAAGGGCGGGGTGGTGCAGTTGACCAAGTCGCTGGCCTCGGCCTGGGCTAGGGACAATATCCAGGTCAATGCCGTGCTGCCCGGCTGGATCGACACCGAACTGACCAAGGGTGCGCGCGAGCAGGTGTCAGGCCTCAACGAAAAGGTATTGGCCCGCACGCCTGCGGCGCGTTGGGGCACGCCGGATGACATGGCGGGCATCGCGGTGTTTCTGGCCAGTCCGGCGTCGGATTTCGTCACCGGCACGGCGATTCCCGTGGACGGTGGGTATTCAGCCCAGGGCTAATCCCGCCTCGCGCCACGCTTTGCCGCGCGCCGCTGCGGCGTTCGGCGCTTTCGCAGGTCCACTGGACCTGCTCACCCGTTTTGCGGGACGCGCCTCATCCCCACGGGCCTTTGCGCACCGGCGTTGCGCTGGCACCGGCCATCGCCGTGAGGCGCGCAATGCGTTCTTCGGTCGAGGGATGCGTGGCGAACAATCCGCTGATGCCGCCATGCAGCGGATTGATGATAAACATGTGCGCCGTGGCGGGATTGGCATCGGCGGGATAATTTTCGATACGCTTCGCCGCGCGCTCGATCTGGCCCAGGGCAGACGCCAGCCACATGGGGCGGCCTGTTATCTCTGCGCCGGCGCGGTCCGCTTCGAATTCACGGGAACGCGAAATCGCGGCCTGCACCAGCATCGCCGCAATGGGCGCAAGCATGGTCACCAGCAGCACGCCCACCATGCCCAGCGGATGCTCGCGGTCTCTGGAGCCGCCCATGAAGAAGGCCATGTTGGCCAGCATGGAAATGGCGCCCGCGATCACCGCGGTGATCGTCATGGTCAGGGTGTCGCGATGCTTCACATGGCCCAGCTCATGCGCCAGGACGCCCGCCAACTCTTCCTGGCTCACCTGGCTCAGCAATCCGGTGGTGACACAGACGGCAGCATGATCGGGATTGCGCCCGGTGGCGAAGGCGTTGGGCTGGGGATTTTCGGTGATGTAGACCTTGGGCATGGGAAGTTGCGCCTGCGCCGCCAGTTTCTCCACCAGCCCGTACAGTTTCGGCTCGCTGGCGGCATCCACCTGGCGCGCGCCATACATGGACAGCAGCACCTTGTCGGAATTCCAGTAGGCAAAGGCGTTCATCGCCAGCGCCATGGCAAAGGCGATCAGCACGCCGGTGCCGCCGCCCAGCAGCGCACCCACCGCAATGAACAACCCGGTCAGGGCCGCCATCAGGATACCGGTACGAAGCGTATTCATCGTTTTATCCTTCCAGACACAGATGTAAGATCTGGCCATGGCCAATCAAGCAACACCCGAAGAAGTCGCTGCCCGGATTGCCGAGGCCGCCGAGCGCGCCAAGGCCGAAGCCGAAGCGCGCCGTGCCAAGGAAGCTAAGGTGCAATTGCCGCCGGAATTGGGCGGACCCAAGGGGCCCGAGCCCACGCGCTATGGCGACTGGGAAATCAAAGGCATCGTTTCAGACTTCTAGAAAGCTTCCGCCGTCATCTCTTCCAGCGCCCGGCGGATATCCGCCGGCCAGGCCTCGATATGGGCGGAAAACTCCTCGCCATGTCCGGCATACAGGGCGCGGATCGCCTCCTCGTATCCCGGCGCATTGCCCACCAGGGCGGTGGCAAAGCGATAGGCGGCGTCGCGCCGGGCGCGCTGCTGGGCTTTGGGATTGCGGCTGGCCTCCTCCACCAGCTTGCGCAGGGCGACCGAGGCGCCGCCGGGCTGGGTGGCCAGCCAGTCCCAGTGCCGGGGCAGAAGCGTGACTTCGCGCGCTGTCACTCCCAGCTTGGGCCGGCCCGGCCGGACAGTCTCCTCGCTGGGCGGAAAGCGGGGGTCGATATCCACCACCCGGCCCGTCTCCCGGTCAAAGATCAGGGCGGCGGGGTCTTGGCGGCAGGCCTCGTAAACCTGGGGTAGGGACCCGGAGGCCAGATGGTCGAAGCCGGAAAAGGCGGAATAGCTCATGTTCGTTATTTTACCCGGGTGCAATAGCGTTGTCAATATTATCCGGGTAAAAGTAAATCAGCCATTTGCCTTGATGCAAACTCCTCCAAGGTTCATCTACAGGGGGCATTCCCAAGGCGGCCGCCATGTTTATCCAGACTGAATCCACCCCCAATCCCGCTACCCTCAAATTCCTGCCCGGCCGGGACGTTATGGGCGAAGGCGCGGTGGCCGATTTCCCCAGCGCCGACACCGCCGGCCGTTCGCCCCTGGCCAAGGCGCTGTTTTCGATTCCCGAAGTCTCACGCGTGTTCTTCGGCGCCGATTTTATTTCGGTGACCAAGCGCGACGGCGACTGGAAGCATCTCAAGCCCGCCATCCTGGGAGCGGTGATGGAGCATTTCACCCAGGGCCATCCGCTGCTGGAAGGCGCCGCCGACGAGACCGAAGAAACCTTCAGCGATGAGGACAGCGAGATCGTCGGCCAGATCAAGGAGCTGATCGAGACGCGCGTGCGGCCAGCCGTGGCACAGGACGGCGGCGATATCATCTTCAAGGGTTTTGACGGCGCCAGCGGCGTCGTCTCGCTGCATCTGCAAGGCTCCTGTGCCGGCTGTCCGTCTTCCACTATGACCTTGAAGAATGGCATCGAAAACATGCTGCGCCATTACGTGCCAGAAGTGACGGCCGTCGAAGCGGTGTGATAGCCTTGGGCATGACAACTGCCGAGCCCTATCTGGCGCAAGCCGATCACGCGATTTCCGATGCAGCGCTGGACACGATCTTCCGCGCCGCCCGCACCATGCGCCAATGGCAGGACAAGCCGGTATCGCCGGCGCTGCTGATGGCGATCTATGACCTGGCGCGGCTGGGTCCCACTGAATCCAACATCACCCCGGCGCGCTTTCATTTCGTGGTCTCGAAAGAGGCCAAGGCGCGGCTGGAGCCCTTGCTGGACGAAGGCAACCGCAAGCAGACCATGTCGGCACCCGCCACCGCCATTATCGGCTATGACCTGGATTTCGCGCGCACCTTGCCGACCCTGGCGCCGCGCGCGGCCGAAGACCTGAGCAAGCTGCTGGCTGATGGTCCCGAGCGCGCGCGCCTGATGGCAATGCGCAGCGCAGGATTGCAAGGCGGCTATTTCATGGTCTCGGCGCGGGCGCTGGGCCTGGATTGCGGACCCATGTCCGAATTTGACCGGGATGGTATCGACAAGGAATTCTTCACCGGCACCGCCATCAGGTCCTATTTCCTCTGCAATCTCGGCTATGGCGTGGCGGGCAGCACGCGCCCGCGGGCGATGCGGCTTGGCTTCGACGAAGCTTGCAAAATCCTGTGAAAATTCTCGCCGTCGATACTGCGCTAGGCGGTTGTTCTGTTGCGCTGATGGAAGACGGCAAAACGCTCGCCCATACTTTCGAAGCCATGGACCGGGGCCATGCCGAACGTCTGGCGCCGATGGTGGAGGAAGCCATGCGCGGGTTTGACTTCGCCGCACTGGACCGTCTGGCCGTCACCACCGGCCCGGGCACCTTCACCGGCCAGCGTGTCGGGTTGGCTTTCATGCGCGGGCTTCGCCTGGCGCTGAAGCGCCCGCTGACCGGTGTCACCACGTTGGAAGTGATCGCCGCCGCCGCCATGGACGAGACGCAGCAATCACGGGCCGCCGTCATTCACGATGCCCGGCGCGAGGAAGCCTATCTGCTGCTGCAGGATAGCGAGGCGATCGTGCAGCAGCCCGTCGTGATGCTGTTCACTGATGCCATTGAACGCATCCGCGCCTTCGGTCATTGCGCCGTGGCCGGCACCGGTGCCGTGGCGGTACAGGAAAAGCTGGGCAGCGAATTCATCCTGTCCGGTATCCGCCAGCCCGATGCCTTTTGGGTGGCGCGGCTGGCGCAAAAGCTTGCACCCTCCAATGAAGCGCCCGGACCGCTTTATCTGCGCGCCCCCGATGCCAAGCTGCCGGGCGGTAAAACCCTTGTCTGATATCGCGCCCTTCAACGCCGTTTCCGGCGCGCATGTCCTGGCCGCGCTGCACGCAACCTGTTTCCCGCAGCCCTGGGACGCCGCCGCACTCAGTGACTTGCTGGTGACACCGGGCACCTTTGCCTATGCCCATGATGACGGGTTTGTGCTGGCCCGCGCGGCTGCGGGCGAAGCGGAGATTCTGACCCTGGCGGTGACACCCGCCGCCCGCGGGAATGGCCTCGGCCGCAGGCTGCTGCAGGCTGTCATCAAAAGGGCGCACGAAATGGGCGCCAGCGCCATGTTCCTGGAAGTCGGCGTCGACAATCCGGCAGCCCTGGCGCTGTATGCCGGGCTGGGTTTCACCAAGGCCGGGTTGCGCAAGGGCTATTATCGTGGCGTGGACGCGCTTGTTCTCAGGCTTCCGCTGCCCGCCAATTTCGCCTAACCTGATGACCTTCCCCGCAACCGACAGGAGCAACTGGTGACGCGGATCGAAAAAGCCTGCGTCGACAAGGGTCTGCGGATGACCGACCAGCGCCGGGTGATTGCCCGCGTCCTGTCGGACGCGGCGGATCACCCTGACGCCGAGGAACTGTATCGCCGCGCCTCGGCGATCGATCCGCATATTTCCATCGCCACCGTCTATCGCACCGTCAAGCTGTTCGAGGATGCCGGCATCCTGGAGCGGCATGACTTCCGCGACGGCCGCTCGCGTTACGAGGAAGTGCAGGAAGCCCATCACGATCACCTGATCGACGTGGCCACCGGCAGCGTCATCGAATTCCGCAACGAGGAAATCGAAAAGCTGCAGCGCCGCGTGGCCGAGGAGCTGGGCTTCGAGCTGATCGACCACCGGCTGGAACTGTACGGCGTTCCCAAGGGGCGAAAGCCTCCGACCTCCTGATGTGCTGATGGCACGCCTTCGCGCCACCCTCATCGCTACCGCCTTTATCCTGTTCACCCTGCCCTTGATGCCGGTGCAATGGCTGCTGCTGAAATTGCACAGCCACGCGGCGCGCCGCTTTCCGCACTGGTATCACCGCCAGGTGGCGTGGCTGTTCGGCATTCACATCCGCATCACCGGCAAGCCGGTGACGGGCGAAGGCGTGTTGATGGTGGGCAATCATACCAGCTGGGCCGACATCATCATCTTTTCGGCGGCCACGCCCCTGTCCTTTGTCGCCAAGGCCGAGGTCGGGACCTGGCCCTTCTTCGGCACCTTGGCGCGGCTGCAGCGCACCGTGTTTGTCGAGCGTACGCGCCGCAGCGCCACCGGCGCGGTGGCGGATGCGATCAACCAGCGGCTGGCGGCGGGCGATG
>CAIUTH010000001.1 GCA_903902075.1 uncultured Alphaproteobacteria bacterium | reverse complement strand
CGCACCACCATCGCGTTCGATGTGATTCCGGCCTAGCGCTGAAGAATTCCGATCACCCGGTTCGCGAAGCTGAGACGCTCTGCCATCACGCGGGCGACATAGGCGAACAGCGCTTGGCTGAGAGCAGGATTGTCGCGCTGCAGGGCATCGAACTCGCTGAGGCGAAGTTCATACAGCAGGCTGGGCCGCTCCGCCCGGATGGTGGCGCTGCGTGGACGCCGGGCAATCAATCCCATCTCGCCGATGATGGTGCGTCTTCCCAGGCTGCGCAGGCGCACCCCACCCTCGCCTGCAATCACACCGATCCGCCCTTCCAGGATGAAATGCATGCTGTCGGCGTCATCGCCTTGGCGGGCAATGATCTCGCCGTCCGCGACATCGCGGCGGATACAAACACGGGCCAGCGCCTGGGCATGGCCGTCATCGCCCAGCGCTTCGGCCAGCCAGTCTTCCAGCGAGGCCATGTCGTCGTGCCTGGGCCGGTGCCCCAGGATCACCGCCCGCTCGCAATCTTCTAGGGCATGATCCAGGTCGGCGGTGACGATGACTTCCTCGGTGAGGAAACCCGCGACCTTGAAGGCGCGTTCCAGTTCGGGCGACAGGCCGGTCAGCACCAGCCTAGCTCCCACCTCGTCCGCGGCATCCTTGATCTGGGAAAAGCTGTAGCTGGCCGAGGAATCCAGCCCCGTCACCAGCCGGAAATCGAACAGCAGGAAACGGCATTCACTGTGCCTGGCCAGAAGGTGCTTTACTTTTTCCTGCAGCCGGCTGGCCGAGCCGAAGAACAGATAACTCTGCAGGCTCATGCCCTGAATTTCGCCGCCATGTCGGGCCAGCAGCGCCAGGTCGTCGGCGCCGCGGTCCAGCGAGCTGCGATATTCGGTGCCGTCAAAGCCGAACTTGATGACGCTGACCCGGCTGGCACTGAAGGCGAAGGTGGAACAGCCGATCACGATGCCGATCGCCATGCCGGCAACAAAGCCGAAATTGATGATCATCAGCGCGATCACCAGCAGCGAGAGATATTCCAGCGGCAGCAGGCGGCGCGCCGAACGCACCAGCCAGCGCAGCACCAGCCGCCCGCCGGTGGAGAACAGCAATCCGCCCAGTGCGAATTTCGGCACATAGCCCAGGAAGGCCGGATCGACCACCAGCATGGCGGCCGACAGTCCCGCTAGGGTGAAACCCGACACCCGGCCGATGGCGCCGATCTCGCGGTTCAGGATGGTACGGCTCAGGGTCAGGCAGCTGACCAGCCCGCCCAGCGCGCCGGTGATCAGGTTGGCCAGTCCTACCGCCTTGAGCTCGCGGTCCACGCTGGCCTCGCGCTTGGTGGCGATCTCGATGCCGGTGCCGTTGAGCAGTACGCTGATGGTGGCGACAAACATCACCGCCAGGAATTCACCCGCCAGATGCGGCAGTGCGACCCACGGGAAGCTCTGCAATTCGGACAGTGTCCAGGGCGAACTCAGCGCCGCAGCGGGCGATGGATGGAACATCCAGCCATGCGCCTGTGCCTCGCTGACCGTAATGGCCTTGGCCCATAGCAGAAAATGCGTCGCGATGATCGCAACCGCCAGAACGCCGGGCAGGATCAGCACATTGCGCGAGCGCAGCAGCAGCAGTTCCAGCACGCACGCCACCGCCGCGCCCGCCGCCAGCTTGGCGGCAGTCTCGCTGTTGGCAAACAGCGCGATGCTGCTCAGGTTCAGCCGGTGCTCGGCAATCACCTGCACGGCGCCCAGGATCATTACCACGCCGGTGGCGCCCATGAAGCCGCCGATCACCGGATAGGGCACAAAGCGCACCGCCCGTCCCGCATGGCTGAGCCCCAGGCCGCTCAGCAACAAGCCGGTCGCCGCCGTGACCAGCGCCATCAGGATCAGCGCCGCGCCAAGCGGATGGCCGGTGGCGCCCATATTCGCCATCAGTCCAGCCACCAGCGCCGCGACCGCCGCCGAGGTGGCGTTATCGGGTCCGCCGATGGCGAAGGGGAAGGAGCTGCGCCAGGCGACAATACCTGCGCCCACTGCCGCCGACAGGAAGGTCACCGCCACGCCGGTGGCCAGGAACGGCGCCAGCGGCCCGGTGAAAATCAGCGCCGCGAAGGACAGGCAATAGGCCGCGGACAATATCCAGCAGATCGCGCCCGCCGACGCGTCACGCAGCCCGGTGCGAATGCTGAAAGCCGCCACACGTGAATCCCCCTGAAGCTAACTGACCTGACGGATATTTTGTACCATCGGCATAGAGAGACTATTGCATCGCCGCCGCCCGATCCAGAGGTAGTGGGACTGGGCTAAATGCCTGTGGTGCGGGTGGCCGATATCCTAACGATGAGTGGGGTCTGGCGGTGTTGTAGTGGTTGCGCCATTGCCCAATGACGGCCTTGGCCTGCTTCAGGCTGTAGAAGATCTCTCCATTCAGAAGCTCGTCACGCAACTTGCCGTTGAAGCTTTCGCAGT